>JAEZIJ010000250.1 GCA_023436715.1 Acidobacteriota bacterium | reverse complement strand
GAGAGTTTGAATTCATGTTGCATGCCGTCCTGCGGGCGATTGAACCTCGGCAGACGCTGCAATCGGTGCTCGATCAGTGGGACCAGATCAGGTTAACACTGCGCGAGCGCACGCGAGCACGCCGGCCGCAACTTAATACACTTTCATTGTAAACTTAGCGCCTATGGGGCCGTGCCCTGCGGCGGGCTCCCAGCCCGCCAGCGTGCGGCCGGCCTGAGAGGCCGGCGCAGCCCGAGGGGCTGCCCCACTGTGCGAGCGTCTTCATCGACAATTCGCGACCCGCAGGGCCATGGGGACTCCATTGCGGTCGCGGCTCGGTTTGGTGCCGTTGCTTTTCACTTCCTACCAGAAGCGGTGCCCATGCGGCACGGCGCCGGGGAACAGGTAGGCGTAGGCGGTCACAATTAATCCGATGATGAGCGCCAGTACGATGCTGTGTTTGATCACGGCGCGGAAGAGGTCGCCTTCCTTGCCTTCCTGGCCCGTCGCCGTGCAGGCGACGATGATCGACTGCGCTCCGATCATCTTGCCCATGACGCCGCCGGCCGTGTTGGCCGAGGCCATGAGGACCGGGTCCAGGCCGAGGCGGTTCGCGGTAATCACTTGCAGGCTTCCGAACAGCGCGTTCGAACCGGCGTCGGTGCCGGTGAGCGCGACGCCGAGCCAGCCGATCAGCGTGCCGAAGATCGGGAACAACACACCGGTGTTGGCCATCGCGAGACCCATCACCGCGTCCATTCCGCAATAGCGAGTCACGAAGCCCAGGCCGAGCATCGCCAAAATCGCGACAAGGCTCAGGCGCATGCGGTAGAAAGTGCGGAAGAACACTTTGAGGGTGCGGCCGAACGAAAGGCCGAGCAGCGGTCCGGAAATGAGTCCCGCCACAAAGATCCCCGTGCCGACGGCGGAGAGCCACGCGAAGTCGAACACGGCCGTTTCGGCGTAATTGGTCGCCACAACCGGAGGCGTGCGAACCACGGCCTGGTGAAGGCCCGGAACCGGAGCCTTCCAGGTTGTCACGTCGAGGAACTTCGTCACCGAAGGGTATCCCCAGATGAGCACGAATGCCGAGAGCAGCAGGAACGGCGACCACGCGTGAAAAACCTGGCCGAACGGCCGCTTCTTCGGTTCAAGCGCGGCCATCTCTCCGGGATAGCGCCAGATGTGTTTCGGCTGCCACACTTTCAGAAAGAGGGTCAGGAACACGATGGTGCCGATGCCACCCATGATGTCCACCAGCGCCGCATCGACGTAGTTGGACCAGAAAAACTGGATAGACGCGAACCCCACGCCGCAGGCCGCCAAGCCGGGCCAGACCTGCATCGTCTCGCGCGTCTTGACCTGTGTGCGAATAAGCCAGAAGGGGAGGATCATCGCGGTCCACGGGAGGATGCGGCCGACCATGGCGCTGATGTCCGTTTCGGGCAGGTTCGTCACCGCGGCGAGCGTACGTATGGGGTTGCCGACTCCGCCCCAGGCGACCGGCGCAGTATTCGCGATCAGGCAGAGCACCGCCGCGTCGAACGGCTTGAAACCGAGCCCGATCATCATCGCGCCACAGACCGCCACGGGCGCTCCCCCGCCGCCGGCGCCTTCGAGCAATGCGCCGAACGAGAGGGCGATGAGAAGAACCTGAAGACGGCGGTCCGGCGTGATACCGCCGATCGATTCCTTGATGATTTCGAAGTGGCCGCTTTCGACGGTGAGGTCATAGACGAAGACGGCGGCGACCAACGTCCATATGATCCTCACAATGGCGTAGAGGACTCCGTGGGCGACTGCGCCGGCCACCATGACCGGGGGCATCCGGAAAACAATCATCGCCAGTACGATCGCGGCGAGGAACGCGTACACCGCCGCGCGCCAGGCGATTGTCTTGCGTACGGCGAGCAGGTAGAAGAGCAGGCAAACCGGCACCGCCGCTACGGCGGTAGAGAGCGCGGTGTTGCCGAGGGGGTTGTAGTTTTGAGTCCAGGTCTGGATCATGGGACGCCGGGCATCGTATCACATGCGGCGCTTCGATATGGCGGGCCGCGGTAATCTGGAGAGTTTATGAAAGAAGTGCCAGAGCGGGCCGTGCTGTCTACGCCAGCCAAGGGGTGGTTCCTGCAGGCGTTTGGACCTACGCTTTCCTACTGGATGGAGACCGAAGTGCATGTTTATGCGTTCTCCATCGCGGCGAACGTGCTGTTGTCATTCTTTCCGTTTTTGATTGTGATTCTGTCCATATGCCGCCACCTTCTCGGGTGGCACGGCGCGGACAACGTCATCTCCGTTGTGCTCACGGATTTTTTCTCCGGCGATGCAAATACCAGGGATACGCTTGGGAATTTCGTGTACCGCAACCTTACGGAGCACGTGGGCTCGCGCGGCATGCCGATCGTGTCTGTGTTCCTGCTGCTGTTCGCGGCCAACGGCATTTTTGAACCCCTCGAGGTCGCATTGAACCGGGCCTGGGGCATAACAAAGAACCGAAGCTATCTGAGGAACCAACTGGTTTCATTCGGCCTGATTCTCATCTGCGGCAGCCTCGCACTGGCCTCGACAGCGTTTACCGGAATCAATCTGATGCGGGTGGGGACCACTTTCCCGAACTTCCCCTTTATCGGGGTAATCATGTTCAAAATGGCGGCTCTACCCGTTTCGATACTCATCCTGTTTCTTGTCTACTGGAAGTTGCCTAACGCGACGGTCAACTGGCGCTCCGTGCTGCCGGCCGCGATCATGGTGGGGCTGGCGCTCGAAGTCTTGAAGAATATTAACTTGTTGACCTGGAGGCTGTGGCAGTGGAAACTTGAGCCCGAGTACGGTCCGTTCTACCGCTCGGCGACCATTATCCTCTGGAGTTTTTTCGGCGCAATGATCATTCTGGCGGGCGCCGAGTGGTCGGCCCGCAGCGGGCGCAATTCCGCGGGAGCGGAAGGGCCGATTGCATCGCGGGATGCCTAGCTCATATACTCTATACTTTAAGTTTCGGAGATCCTGGCAAGAACGTAATTAGATGCGAGAGGACTAGTCCATGGCGAAATCATCCGATCTCACCCGGCGCGATCTGCTAATGACCACCGGAGCCGCTGCCGCCACCGCCGCCGCGGCACGCGTTGCGGGTCCGGCCATCCAAAAAGTCAAAGCTGCGAACAACCAGGCGACCTATGGCTTTATCGGCACAGGCGCCCGCGGGCAATATCTGCTGAACCACCTCAGCAAGATCGACGCCGGAAGGTGCCTGGCGGTCTGCGACATCCAGGAGTCGAACGCCAAGAAGGGCGCGCAGGTTATCGGCACCAACCCGAAGACGTACGCCGACTACCGGGAACTGCTCGCCCGGCAGGATATCGACGCAGTCCTCATCGCGACTCCGCTGTTCGAGCACTTCCGCGTCACCCGCGATGCCCTGCTCGCCGGCAAGCACGTGTTCTGCGAGAAGAGCCTGGTGTTCAAGCCTGAGGAAATACACCAGTTGCGGAAGCTCGCCAGCGAGCGGCCGAAACAGATCCTTCAGGTAGGGTTGCAGCGGCGCTACAGCCAGTTCTACCAGACGGCGAAGCAGGCGATCGAGAAGGGCATGATCGGCCAGGTCACCCACATCAACGCGCAGTGGAACCGCAACCCCGGCTGGACCATGAAGCCGGATATCCCGGGCCATCCCCGCATGGCGAACTGGCGGCTCTTCCGCGAGTATTCCGGCGGCCTCACCGCGGAACTCGGCTCGCACCAGATCGATGTCGCGGACTGGATGTTCGGTTCTCAACCCGAGTACGTCACCGGCGTCGGCGGCTTGGATCTCCGTAAGGACGGCCGCGACGTTTACGACAACATCCAACTGATCTACAAGTACCCGAAGGGTCAGAAGATGATGTACCAGTCGATCTGCAGCAACCGTCACCTGAACCTGTTCGGCGGCACGCGGACCGAGTTCGGCGAAACGATCATGGGAACCGAGGGCACCATCGAGATCACCGTCGGCACGGATAACGAACCGGCGATCGCCCTCTGGTATTACGAGCCAGGCCCACCCAAGCCGACCGCAGCCGACGCGAAGAAGGAAAAGGCCGCCGTGGCGAGCGCTACCCTTACCAGCACTGCCGCCGGCCGCCGCGGGCTTCCGCTGATGCTCTCCCGCGACATGGTCACCGGCAAGGAGTCCTTCCTGGAACGGGAACTGAAATTCGCCCGCATGTGGATGTACCGCAAGGGCGTCATGATCCCGCAGGAAGACCGCAACCCGGTCGATACCCAACTCGAAGCGTTCCTGGACGCCACGCGCACGGGCAAGAAGCCGCTGGCCGATCTCGAGCTGGGGCTCGCCGATGCCGCCATGGTGATCCTCTCCAACCTGGCCATGGACGAAGGGCGCCGGGTGTACTTCAACGAGATGGACAAGATGGGCCTCGAGCCGGCCGCTGCAAAGGCAGGCAAGAAGAGCTAAGCTCCAAGCATGTGGGCCCGGCCTCCCGGCCGGGCACTCCTCTCCAGGGAACATCTGTGAACGTTCCCTGGAATCAAAGATGTGCGCTTCTGCGCCGGAGGCGCAACGCGGCGCGGTTAGCGCTCAGTATTCCAAAGCTCCCCGGTAAGTCAGGTCTTTCATCGGAAACTCCGCCAATCTGTAGGGCTTAAGCGTACCCGGCAGGTATAGTTCGAACACCAGATTTTTGTCGGCCGTTGACACCGCGCGCGGGAAGGCCAGCCGCAGGTGAGGATCGTCCGGCGTCGGCGGAAAATATCCGGTGATCTTGTATTTCTTCCGCCCCAGCTTCAGGAAGCACCTCTCCTGCATGCGGCCAACCTCGACCGCATCCCCCAAAAACCTTCACGTTTGAGAAGGCGATGGCCAGCACGATCTGCTCGCCCGCGTTCGCGCGGAGGAAGTCTTCGTATTCGCCGGACTGCAAATCCTCGCTGGGGGTCCTCCTGGCGAGTTCCCGTTCGGCCTCTCGGATAGGGCGCGCGGTAGCCAGGTAGACGGGAACGCTTTCGCCCTTCGAATCGACCGCCTGCTGCGCCCAAGGGGAGTCCGACAGGATCTCCTTCAACTGGTCGTCCGTCCACTGCTCAGGGGCTTTCGTTTCCCAGAAGGGGTTGCGGGCGAGCAGCGCAAACAGCAGTAAACAGGCGCGCATTCGAGTTCTGATTCGATTATCCTATAGGCCAGCACCATGCCTGAAACCACTTATCGCAACCGCCGCGCAGTCACGATCGAGAACGACGCGGTACGCGTCACCGTGCTGGCCGAGGGCGGGCACATCGCCGAGATCCAACACAAGCCGAGCGGGGTGAACCCGCTGTGGACCCCGCCGTGGCCGTCAATCGAGCCGTCCGCGTACTCGCCGGAGAAGCATCCGGAATACGGGGCCGACGCCGAGAGCAAGCTGCTGGCGGGAATCATGGGGCATAACATCTGCCTGGACATCTTCGGCGGAGTCAGCGCCGAAGAGGCCGCGGCAGGCCTGACGGTTCACGGCGAGGCGGCGGTGGCGCCATACGACATAGAGGAGAGCGAAGGCGAGCTTGTGGCGCGGGCCGAACTGCCGCAGGCTCGGCTTCGGTTCGAGCGCGTGCTGCGGATCATGCCCGGATCGGCGGTAATCGGGATCAGCGAGACGGTCGAGAATCTTTCGGCAACCGACCGGCCGGTCGGTTGGACGCAGCACGTGACGCTCGGCCCGCCGTTCCTGGGGAAAGGCAGTACGGCATTCCGCATGCCCGCGACGCGCTCCAAGGTCAACGAGACGGACTTCAGCGGCGGAAACGGGTACATGAAGATCGGCGCGGAGTTCGACTGGCCCATGGTACCAGGCGTCCGCGGGGGCGAGGTGGACATGCGCGTGTTCACGGACGCTCCGGTTTCCGCCGCCTACACTGCACACCTGATGGACCCGCGGCGCGAGCAGGCGTTCTTCGCCGCGTTCTCGCCGGCGTGCCGCGTGCTGTTCGGATATGTGTGGAAGCGCGCGGACTTCCCCTGGCTCGGCATCTGGGAAGAGAACCACTGCCGCCGGCACGCACCCTGGAACGGAAAGGGGCTCACGCGCGGCATGGAGTTCGGTGTTTCCCCGATGCCCGAAACTCGGCGGAAGATGATCGAGCGCGGCAGCCTCTTCGGTGAAAAGGGATTCCGATGGATCCCCGCACGGACGGCCGTTCGCGCCGACTACTGCGCGTTCATCGCCCAAGCCGATAGCATCCCTGCCGACATCGTCTGGGATGGTGAGAGAGTCCGGTACTAATGAAATAGGGGTCAGACATATCGGTCTGACCCCTTTTTCAACAGCCTGTTAGCCTCGAAAGCCCGCGGCCGGGCGCGAAGCCGGGCTGAACGGAGCCCGGAGTTTCGGCAGGCGGCTCAGCCTGCGAAGGTGCTCGGGCGAACTCGCCTGCGAGCGCTTTTCCTCCAGTTTTGCCGGCGTGGCCTCTCGAGCCAGAGCCGGCTCAGGCTTCGCCGGCTGTGACTCCGGCATGACGCGGCGGGATTTCCTGGTCACGGCCTTGGGAATCTTGATATAGGCCCCCAGCACGTGAGAACTCCTGGACTGTGCGGGAAAGGTGCCCTCCTCAGCCTCCATCCACTCATGTAAGGGGTTTTTCTTGTGCTTTTCCAAATTTGCCACGACCCAGCCTCCTTGGGTTAGATTGTAGGCTCGAAACGGAGCGCATGCAATAGGATCGTCGGAACCGGCCCGCAATTTAAGATTCATCAATTCCGGCATAAGGAAATCCACTGAACCCGCCGAATTGTTTCACATGGCCACCCTGCTCGGTGAAGGCGTGCCCCACGGCGTGGTGGATGTGTGCGCGTCGAGAATTGACGACCCCGTGGTCAGGCTGAGGTTTTTGCGGAGCACGATGGCGCCGGCGGCGGCACGGCCCAAACGGCGCGGAAAGCGGTGGGGGCGGCCCGGATGGCCGGTTCTGGGGGCTGTGCTCCTGCTGGCGCCGGTCAGCCAGGTGGCTGCGCCTGAAATGGCCGGCCGCCCGGGTCTTCGAGCGACTCCCGTGGAGGACTCGGCGCCGCGGGTCTGGCTGGCAGAGCAGTCAGATGGCGGTGGCGAGATGTACAGCAACGGCCTGCGGATAGAAGGTGGGCCCGGGGCGCCCGGGCAACCCCGGCTCTACAAGGCCTTTGCGCGTTCATCTCCCGACGGCAACACATGGCGCTGGCGGGCGGAGCCGGCGGGAATCGTCTTCCACCGGTCCGAGAGCGATGTCGCGTCTTTCGAGCCTGAGCAGAACAACGTGCTGAAGCGACAGGGTGAGCAACTGCTCGCCTATGTGCGGCGGCAGCATTGCTACCACTTTCTGATTGACCGTTTCGGCCGGGTACACCGGGTCGTGGACGAGACCGCAAAGGCCGACCACGCGGGGCACTCGATCTGGGCCGACGACGAGTGGGTCTACGTCAGCCTGAATCAGAGCTTTCTCGGGGTGTGCTTCGAGTCGCAGACGAGCCCGGGGGCCGCGATCAGCCCGGCCCAGGTCCACTCGGCCAAGGTGCTCACGGAGATGCTTCGCAGCCGCTACAACATCCCGGCGCGAAACTGCATCACTCACGCGCAGGTATCCGTAAATCCGCGCAACTTCCGCGTGGGGTATCACACGGATTGGGCGAAGGATTTTCCGTATGGCGAGGCCGGGCTTCCCGATAATTATCTTCAACCCCTGCCGAGTCTAACGTTTTTCGGCTTCGATGCCGATTCAACCTTTGTCGAGGCGGCCGGAGCGGATCTCCGAAACGCTGTGTCGCTGGCCAGAGAGCAGATGCGGCAGGCAGCGGAGACCCGAAAGGCGCCGGTCACGCGCTACCAGGCGGAGTTGCAGAACAGCTATCACCGGGCGGCGGCGGTTGCCGGCAGCCTGGCCACCCAATAACCAGGCCAGCCCAGCGCGCGATGCGGGCTGTGCCACCTAACAGGAGAAACGAAATGTCCGCTTCCGAAGAAAAATGCGATCCGCGCGTCGGCCTCGATGTGGGCACGAGCAGGATCGTCCTAGCCCGCCGCGTTGACGGGGAGATCGAGTTCCGCAGCCAGTTGAACGCGTTTGTCCGCATTCCTGCCTCGCCTTTGACGGCGAGCATCCTGAAGAAGGAAGGAATCCCGCATACGATGGACGGGGACGAGGCCATCGTATACGGCGATGAGGCGGAAAAAATTGCCAACATCTTCCACGTCGAGACCCGCCGGCCGATGCACCGGGGCACACTGAACCCGAACGAACCGGACGGCTCGGCGGTGATCCGCCAGATCATGTCGCTGATTACGGGTCAAACCGGGCACACCGGTGAGAAGCTGTGCGTGGCGATGCCGGCGCCGCCGCTGGACTCCGAGGACGACCTCGCGTTCCACGAAACCGTGGTACGCCAGACGATCGCTGACTTCGGCTACGAGGTGAGCACGATCAACGAGGGACTCGCGGTTGTGTACAGCGACCTGGCGGAGTCCAACTATACCGGCATCGGCGTAAGCTGCGGCGGAGGCATGTGCAACGTGTGCCTTGCGTACCTTTCGACCCCGGTAGTGTGCTTCAGTATTCCGCAGGCGGGCGATTTCATCGACATCAACGCGGCTGCCGCACTCGGTGACGTCTCGACGCGTATACGAGCATTCAAGGAAAAGGAGTTCCACTTCAACGGGACGTCGGGAAATAAAATCCAGATGGCGTTGACGGTCTACTACGACGAGGTGATCCGAAGCCTGGTGGATGGGATGACGGAAGCGTTCTCCGACACCCACACACTGCCGAAGCTGGATCGCCCCGTACCGCTTGTGCTGAGCGGCGGCAGCAGCGTGCCCAAGGGCTTTCGCGACCGCTTCGAAAACGCCCTCAAACAGAGTGCGTTCCCGGTCCAGGTTTCCGAAGTCAGGCTGGCCGCGGACCCGCTCAATTCGACGGCGAAGGGAGCGCTGGTGTCGCTGCTGGCGGCGTAGCTTCCGCGGAACCGCTCTCCCTCACGGTAGCGGCTCTGAAACGGCACGAAACCGAGCCGCAACCGCAAGGGAGTTCGGCATGGCCCAACCGGGCGGCAGCCAAGGAATGAAAATGCGCGATGGAGGCGATCCAGCACAGTGGGGCAGGGCCGTGCCCTGCGGCGGGCTCCCAGCCCGCCCAGCTTGGCCGGCCTGAGAGGCCGGCGCAGCCCGAGGGGCTGCCCCACTCGCAATAGCTCGACTTTTCAGGGCAGCGGTTTCGTGGTTTCGCGGGCGCAGGCCCGGCGATTTTCGGGAGAGCGGTCCGTCAAACTTCGGAAGGAACCTTGATCTCCTTGGCGTTGCGCCAGAGCCTTTCGAGGTCGTAGAACTCGCGCGCCTGCTGGGAGAAGATGTGTACGATAAAGTCGCCGTAGTCGGCCAGAACCCAATCGGCTTTGTCGTAGCCTTCCATTCCGAGTGGGCGCTCACCTTGTTTCCGGAGTTCGGTCTCGACTTCGTCCGCGATGGCCTGAATCTGACGGCTGTTCGTACCGGAGCAGACTACAAAATAGTTCGTAAACGAGCTGATGTCACTCAGGTCGAGCACGCGGACATTGACGGCCTTTTTCGACTCCGCGGCGCGGGCGGCAATTATGGGTGCGGTAGGAAGCTCTCTCTCCGGCAAATAGTCTCCATCGGGGCGGGATCCTCGCCCCTCGACTTCATCGTACTACAATCAAAAAGATGCGTTTAGTCGTAATCACGGCAGGTCTGGCGTGCTGCCCGGCCCTGTTCGGACAAGCGCCGGACAGGCCTGAGGCGCGCCGTGCCGCCGAGGAACTGGAACGCATCCGCACGCTGGTGGAAGAGGGCGCCACCCCCCGGCAGAAACTCGATGACGCGCAGCAGAAGCTCGATGAGGCGCAGGACAACGAGATCCTCGGCAGCACACTGTACGGAAAGGTTGGGGTCGAAGACCTGACCGAGCAGCAAGGCAAGGAAATGGTTGCGGCCGCGACAAGGATCTTCGAGCGGCGCCAGGCGCAACTCCATCAGGCCAGAAAGCTGGTGGAAGAAGGCGCGCTGCCCCGGCTCTCGCTTTCCGACTACATAGTCGAGTTGGACCGCAGCCGGAGGGTCCTCGACCTGGCCCAGTCCCGGGCGGCCCTGCTCGAGCAACTCGCGGAGATGGCGCGGCTCGAGAAAGAAACGGAGGCCCTGACTGCGGAATCGCGTTTCGAGCCGCGACCGCTTGCCGAGCGCTACGACGGCGACGGCTTGTTCCGCGCCGGCGAACTCAAGCTAGTGGCGGCGGCATTCCGGGAACAGTTTTCCAAGGCCCTGCCGATCAGCGCACAGGGCGCCACGGCCGTACACCGGGCACTCGGCTTCGATCATCGCGGCCGGGTTGACGTAGCGGTCGATCCCGACCAGCCGGAAGGCGTATGGCTTCGCAAATACTTGCGGGGCATGCGCATCCCTTATTTCGCGTTCCGTAGTTTCCTGCCCGGCCGCGCAACCGGCCCCCATATCCACATAGGACCACCCAGTGAAAGAATCGTTCGCGGCGGTTGACGCCGGCACATCCGACAGCATGCGGGTACTTCTGTCCGCCGAACAGATCCAGGCCCGGATCGCCGAGCTCGGCGCACAGATTGACCAGGATTACCCTGACGGCGTTTACCTCGTAGCCATCCTGAAGGGCGCGTGTTTTTTCCTTGCCGATTTAGCCCGTGCGATCAGCCGCGGAGTCCGGATCGACTTCATAGGCATTTCCAGCTACGGGAAGGGCAAAACCAGTTCGGGCGAGGTGAAGCTCACCAAGGACCTCGATGCCTCGATCGAGGGTGCGGATGTGCTCATTGTCGAGGACATTGTAGACAGCGGTGTCACGCTGAACTACCTGATGCAGGTGCTGCGCCAGCGGCGCCCGCGCACGCTGCGCATTGCCGCGCTGCTCGATAAGCCCAGCCGCCGCATCCGGCCCGTGGACGTCGCCTACACGGGCTTCCAGATCCCGGATGAGTTTGTGATCGGCTACGGCCTGGACTACGCCGAGAATTACCGCAATCTTCGCGACATCTGCATTTTGGAAGAGCCGCCCGCGCCCGGCCGGTAACCGCGGTTACCCGGCAGTTACTATAATGAGGCCGATGCCCCGGCTCGGCTTCTTTGCGCCGCTGTTGCTTGGGGCGGTGTGCGCGGCTCAGACCGGCGATCCCAGGCTCGCCGCAATCATCGAACAGATGGCTGACAATGTCAGGCGGGTTCCGAATTACACCTGCACGCAAACGGTCGCCAGGTTCAGACGCGGCGAGCCCTGCCGCGAGTGCGAATACAGGGACCGGCTGCGCCTCGAGGTTGCTTTCTCCGGTACACACGAACAGTTCGCCTGGCCCGGGGAGTCCGCGTTCGCGGACGGGAGCATCTTCAGGCTTATCGGAACGGGCGCGATCGTGACCGGCGACTTCGCGAGTTTTGCCAGCCGGGTGTTTGTAACGGATCACCCTGACTTCACGTACGCCGGGGAAAGGGCTCTCGACGGGCGGCGAACGTACCGCTACGATTACCGCGTCGGGGCTGACCGCACCACATTCGGAGCCCGGACCAGGGAGGAGCGCGGAAGCTCGGCGTACTCCGGTTCGTTTTGGGCTGACGCGGAGACACTGGATGTGATTCGGCTGGCCATTCGGGCCTCGGAGTTCCCGGCCCGGCTCGACATGGCAGAAGTCAAAGTAGCGGTGAGCTATGGCCGGATCCAGATCGGCAAGTCGGATTTCCTGCTGCCGCGGAGCACTGAAGCGGAAATGCTCTCTCGCGCCGGGGTCCTGAGCCGGAACCGGACGGAATACAAGGCGTGCCGCCAGTACGTCGGCGAATCGACTATCCGCTTCGGAGAGGAACCCGCCCAGGCGGCGGCCGGAACGAACCGCACCCCGGGGCATCCTCTGAGACAGGCGCCCGCCGGATTGAACCTCAGCACGCGCCTGGCCTCGACTCTGCGCCTTGGAGAGACTGCCGTTGGCGACCCGGTTACGTTCGTCGTGGCGCGCGAGGTTTCCGACGGCGGCCTTCGGGTTCCGAAAGGTGCGCTTCTCGAGGGCCGGATTGTCACGCTGGCGGAACACCTGCGCCCGGATCAGTTCACCATGCTTGAAATTCGAACGACCGCTCTCAAGTTCAACGGGGCGCGCGTTGAGTTCGACGGCTCGCTCGCCGGAGTGAACGGCTCCGAGACAAAATCGGCGCGGCGCGGACCGCGATCGATCCGGTTTGAGACCTGGGGCAACCAATCCGTCCTCTATCTCGCGCCGGACTACCGCCAATTAGCCAGGGGCTTTCAGTTCTACTGGAAAACACTACCTCAGGAGATACCGTGATTTCTTTCGAATGCGCCAACGGGCGCAAGCTGTACGAGCACGCACTGGAATTCGCCGGCCGGCAAATCGGACGGCTCATCGAGAATCATCCCGATTTCTATCCGATGTACACGCATGAGGGCCGGTGGAAGCATGACCGGCCGGCCTGGACGCACTGGTGCGACGGCTTCCTGCCCGGGATGATGTGGATCCTGTGCGCGCGCGAGGCCCCCGGCAGTGCGCGGGCCGCGTGGTGGCGCGAGCAGGCCATCCGCTATTCGCGCCCGCTCGAACCGCGCCAGTTCGACCGCGACGTACACGACCTCGGCTTCATCTTCATGTCCACGTATTACCGCTGGTTCCAACTCAGCGGCGACGCGGCCCTCCGCAACGTTCTGATTCAGGCCGGCCGCACGATGAGCAAGCGGTTCAAAGAGAAGGGCGAGTACCTGCGGTCGTTCGTCTCCGATGACTCGCTGTTCATCGACATCATGATGAACGTGGGTGTTCTCTTCTACGCGGCGCGCGAGGCGTGCGATGAAAAAGTGCTGGATATCGCGACGCGCCATTGCCTGACCACGCGGCGAGTGCTGGTTCGCGGCGACGGCTCCACCGCCCACGAAGGCCTGTTCAACCTCGAAACGGGCGAGTTCCTGCGCCAGAGTACGCACCAGGGCTTCCGGGGCGATTCGTGCTGGTCGCGCGGGCTGGCGTGGTCGCTCTACGGTTTCGGGACCGTCTACGGCTACACGCGCGACCCGCGGTTCTTGCAGACAGCCGAAGCGTGCGCCGATTTCTACATCCAGAACACGCCCTCCGATGGCGTGGCGCCGTGGGATTACGATGCGCCCGCGGAAAGCCGCAAGCTGCTCGACACTTCGGCCGGGGCGATCGCCGCTTCCGGTCTCCTTCAACTCGCAAAACTCAGCGCCGACCCCGTCAAGGGCAGCCTCTACGACGCAGCGGCCCGGCGCATTCTCGAAACGCTCTGCACCACGCACCTGGCTGAATCCGATCCCGCCTGGGAGGGGATTCTGAAGGGCGGGGTTTACCACATCCACAAGAACCTGGGCGTGAACGAGTCCGTGATGTGGGGAGAGTATTTCTTCCTGGAAGCCCTCGATCGCGCCCTGAGCCAGTAACGCACGAGGAGGCTGTATGGCTTTCAAAGTGATGAGCAGTGCGTTCCCGGAAGGCGGGACGATCCCGAAACTTCACACCTGCGAGGGCGCGGACCTTTCACCCGCGCTCGAATGGAGCGGCGCTCCGGCCAATGCGAAGAGCTTCGCCCTGATCGTGGACGATCCCGACGCGCCCGCCGGCACGTGGAATCACTGGCTGCTCTGGGATATCCCTGCGTCCGTGCATACGCTGCCGCAGGGGTTCAAGCCCGGCAAGTCCGGCGAGAGCGGGACGAACGATTTCGGCAAGCCCGGCTATGGCGGTCCGTGCCCGCCGAAGGGTCACGGCCCGCACCGGTATTTCTTCAAGCTGTACGCGCTCGATACGGAGACACTGGACCTACGCGCAGGGGCGAAGCGGGCGGACCTCGACCGCGCATTGCGCAACCACACGATAGCCGAAGCCCAGTACATGGGCCGGTACGAGCGGCGGTAGACCTGTGCCACAAAAAATGGCTTGACGTGCTCGCGCGTTAGTGTTACATATTGTAGCGTTACAATGTTTAGCACTAAGAAGTCCCGCAAAGCTCTCAGCGAACTCGAACATCTCGTCATGAATTTCCTCTGGTCGCACGGTCCGGCCAGCGCGGAACAGGTGCGCGAAGCCCTCGCGCCAAGCCGGCCGATGAAGGATTCCACGGTCCGCACAGTCCTGCGCCGGCTCGAGGAAAAGGGTTACCTGACGCATCGCTCCGAAGGCCGCACCTACATCTACACGGGCAATGAGCCGCCCCAGGACGTGGCGGCCAGCGCCGTGCGCCAGATCATCGACCGCTTCTGCGGCGGCTCGGTGGAACAACTCCTGGTTGGGTTGGTGAACAACGACGTGGTCGACGAGCGAGAACTCCAGCGCCTTGCACAACGCATCGCACGCCGGAAAGACCGGCAAGGAGACGTTGAAAATGGATAGCTCGTACCTGCTGAACTCCCTCGCGGACGCCTCCGTCCGCTCCCTCTGCCTCGCGGCCGCTGCGATGATCGCCATCGCCGTTGCGCGGACCCGCTCCGCGCCTGTGAAACACGCGGTCTGGACGTCGGTGGTGTGCGCGATGCTGGTGCTGCCGGTGCTGAGCGTCGCGCTTCCGGCGATTCCGCTTCGCGTGCTGGCGCCCGCCACTACGTCAATCGAGCCGCTCCCGGAGGTGGTTTCGGGACCGCAAGCGGCCGGACCGGTCACAGTCAGGCCTGCGCCCGAACCGCCGCCCGCCCGCCTTGGCTGGCCCGAGTTCGCGGCTTTCGCATATGCCGTGATTGCCGCGGCCCTGCTCGGGAAGTTGGCGCTCGGGTATCTACTCGCCACGAGGCTCGTGAGGCGGAGCACGCCGATTGAAGATGCGCCGGTGGCAGTGCCGGGCGCCGCGCTGGCCGAATCGGCAGCGGTCTCGGTTCCGCTCACCATCGGCTGGCGCCGTCCTCACATTCTGCTTCCGGCCGGCTGGCGGGAGTGGGACAGGACGAAGCTCGCGGCGGTGCTGGCCCACGAAGGCGCTCACGTGGCGCGCCGCGACTGGCTGGTGGCCGCGCTCGCCCGGCTGAACACCTCCGTCTTCTGGTTCCATCCGCTCGGGTGGTGGATGGAGCGTAAGCTGGCGGCGCTGGCCGAGGAAGCCTGCGACGAATCGTCGCTCGCGGCCACCGGCGACCGCGAACGCTACGCCCAAGTGCTTTTGGAGATGGCCGACGCGGTGCGCCGCGCCGATGGGCGAATAGCGTGGCACGCGGTCACGATGGCCCGCCGCTCGCAGGTGCGGCAGCGGGTGGAAGCGATCCTGGACGAAAGCCGGCGCCTTTCCCGCGGCATGACGAAGGCCCGCTGGGCGGCCGTGCTGCTCTGCGCTGTCCCACTGGCGTATGGGGCCGCGGCGCTGCGATTCGAGCAGGCGCCCGCACAGATCGACGCGAAGGCGCCGTGGCTCAGCGGCAGCTACATGGATACGCTGTCGCGCGGAAACCGGATCACGCCGGACGAAGCACAGCGGCTTGAAGGATACCTTCAGGCCAACCCGGAGGACCTCACAGCTCGCGGCAGCCTGATCGCCTACTACTTCCAGAGCGGGATTCGCGAACCCAGGCTGAAGCATATCTTCTGGCTCATCGAGCATCATCCCGAGTCGGAGATTGCGGGCTTCAGCTCGACGGGCATCGCCCCACGCGGGGGCATTCTGAACAGCGAATCCGACTACGCGCAGGCTCGCGACCTCTGGCTCGAACAGGTTCGCACGCATGGCAACGATGCGCGAGTGCTCGGCAACGCGGCGCAATTCTTCCTTCAGCCCGGCGCCGACCTCGCGACAGCGGCTGATCTGCTCAAGCGCGTCTCGGCGCTCGACCCAAGGGGCAACTGGACCGCACGGTTGTCCGCGCTGTACGCCAAGGTGATTGTTGGCCCGGACGACCCGGCGCTCGCCGAGCGCGTCAAGGCCGAACTCGATGCTTCGAGTGACGGCATTCTGCTCATGAGCACGGCTTCACAGTTGAAAACTCTGATACAACGCGGCGGTGGCGGCCCTGAGCTTGCCTCGGCCGTCGAATTTGCGGAAAAGCTGCGGAAGCGGGCCAGCGAGATCGGCGTGCCTGGGCCTTGGCGCGCGCCGCAAGTGATCCAGCGTGTTGAACCGGTCTACCCGCCCCTGGCGAAGCAGGCGCGAATCCAGGGCGCCGTCATACTCCGGGCCGAGATCGGCACGGATGGCAAGGTACTGAACACCACCGTTGTAAGCGGCCATCCGCTGCTCATCCCCGCCGCCCAGGAAGCGGCAAGGCAATGGACTTTCAAACCCGCCGACGCCGACGGAAAAACGGTTCGGACGTTCGTGACGCTTGAGATCAACTTTAGGCTCCCGCCCGGGGAGGCACCTGCGAGCAGCCCCCAGACGACGGCCCCCCACAGCGACCTGCCGCCCAATGGACGTCCGCCGGAAGTGCTGGCGCGTGTTCCTCCGGTCTACCCGCCGCTGGCCAAACAGGCGCGGGTTCAGGGCACGGTCAGGCTCCGGGCCGAGATCGGCACGGATGGCAAGCTCCTGAACATGACTGTTGTAGGCGGCCATCCGTTGCTCATCCCCGCCGCCCAGGAAGCCGTAAGACAGTGGACATTTAAACCCGCCGAGGCCGACGGACAGCCAATTCAAGCACCCGTGGTTCTTGAGATCAACTTCACGCTCCCGCCCGGCGAGACACCCGCGAGCGGGGCCGCGGCCCCTCCGCTGCGAATCCGCGTGGGCGCCAATGTGCAGATGGCGAACCTGATCGAAAAGGTCGAGCCCGTCTATCCGCCGCTGGCGCGCGAGGCCCGCATACAGGGCACCGTGCGGTTCACTGTCGTTGTCGGCCCGGACGGGCACTTGAAGGACATCCAGCTCGAATCCGGCCATCCGCTGCTCGTGCCGGCCGCGCAGGAGGCCGTGCGGCAATGGGCCTACAGGCCCACGCTGCTGAACGGGCAACCGGTCGAGGTCTTGACCCAGGTTGACGTGCCGTTCACGCTCGATGAGCCATAATGAGGAGATGTCGTCCAGCGCCCTGATCGATACGGACATTCTGGCCAGGTACGAGGCCGTAATCGGGCTGGAAGTACACGTACAACTGGCGACGCGCTCGAAGATTTTCTGCTCGTGCCCGACGGGCTTCGGCGCGCCGCCAAACACGAACGTCTGCCCGGTCTGCCTCGGCCTGCCGGGCGCGCTGCCCGTGCTGAACCGCCAGGCTGTCGAAATGGCCATGAAGGCGGCGATGGCGCTGAACTGCGAGGTCCGCGCGCTCTCCCGGCTGGCGCGGAAGAATTACTTCTATCCCGACCTGCCGAAGGGCTATCAGATCAGCCAGTACGACCAGCCCGTGGCCGAGCACGGGTTTGTCGAGATCACGGTCGAGGGCGAGCGCAAGCGCATCGGCGTCACACGCGTTCACCTGGAAGACGACGCCGGCAAGAGCCTGCACGAAGGTTTCCGCGATTCCGACCGCTACACCTACGTGGACCTGAACCGCTGCGGCACTCCGTTGATCGAGATTGTCAGCGAGCCCGATATGCGCAGCTCGGAAGAGGCCTACGAATACCTGACGGAGCTGAAGCAGGTGCTCCAGTATATCGAGGTCTCCACCTGCGACATGGAAAAGGGCCACCTGCGGTGCGACGCCAACGTTTCCGTGCGGCCGCGGGGGCAGAAGGAGTTCGGCACGAAAGCCGAAGTCAAAAACCTGAACTCGTTCCGCTTCCTGAAGCAGGCCCTGGATTACGAGATTTTGCGCCAGGTGCGCCTGGTCGAGAGCGGCGGCAAGGTGGAGCAGGAGACGCGCCTCTACAACCCGGACACAGGGGAAACGGCGAGCATGCGGTCCAAGGAACACGCGCACGATTACCGCTACTTCCCCGAGCCCGATCTGCTCCCCCTCACGATCGGCGCCGAGTGGCGCGAGCGCATGAAGGGTGAAACACCGGAACTGCCCGCGCAGAAGCGGGCGCGTTTCATCGAGAGCTACGGGCTGAGGGAGTACGACGCCCAGGTGCTGACGGCCACCCGCGACCTCAGCGAGTACTTCGAGAAAGCAGCCCAGGTATCGGGAGACGCGCGCGCGGCGGCGAACTGGGTGATGGGGGACCTCGCAGCGGCCCTGAACGCCGAGGGGAAACAGATCACCGAATCGCCCGTCGCGGCCGAGCAACTGGGAGAACTGGTCGCGCTGATCTCGAAAGGCGAGATTTCCGGCAAAATGGCCAAGGAAATCTTCCAGAAGATGCTCACGACCGGAGAATCCGCGCGCGCGATTGTAGAGCGCGAAGGCCTGCGGCAGATCAGCGACGCCGGAGCCCTCGATGCCCTGGTGGACCAGGCGATCGCCCAAAACCCCAAGCAGGTGGAGCAGTACCGTTCCGGCAAGACGCAGGTGCTCGGCTACCTCGTAGGCCAGGTCATGAAGGCCAGCCGAGGCCAGGCAAATCCGGCGGCGGTGAATGAGGTATTGCGAGCGAAGCTCGCCTAAGCACGCTCCACGATCTTTTTGTTGCACCCTCCTCGCGCGATGCGCCATAGTGGGAATGGACCCTACGGGGTCCTAATCCCATGTAGAGCGCACCCGATCCGGCCGTCTCAAGAAAACGCCCTGCGGCGCGCTCTGAATGCCCCTTATGGGCCAGGACGTTTTTCGATGGCGGACCTCCTGTATTTCACGGAAATTGTCGGCCTTAGGGTTTTCGACCTTAAGGGCCGCCGTATTGGCCGCATCGAAGACGCCGCGTTGGTACCGCTGATCGATCCGGTCCGTATCGATCGTTATCTGGTCGGTGGGGGCTGGACCTGGCTGACCGTACGCTGGGACCAGATCCGTTCCATCGGCCTCGATGGCGTTCATCTGCGCGACGAGGTTCTCACCCCCTACCACGAAGACGAGTACATGCTTCGGATCGCCCGTGACCTGCTCGACCAGCAGATCATCGATGTGAACGGGCGCAAGGTGGTCCGCGTGAACGACCTCACGCTTGAGGTTCGGAAGGACCCCGAGGATGACGTTCTGCGGGTGCTGGAAGTGGACGTCGGGCTGCGCAGCATTGTCCGGCGGCTGTTCCAGGGCTGGATGCCGAGGCTCTGGCTGCGTAGGCTCCAGACGCACATCCCGCCCAACTCCATCCGCTGGGAGTTCTGCGACATCGTCGAGCCCGACCCGCAAAGGCGGCTGCGCCTGAACATCTCCCATCAACGGCTCGAGACCCTGCACCCGGCCGACCTTGCCGACATCGTCGAGGAACTCAGCCCCGAAGAGCGGGGCGCGATCTTCGAGGCCATCGACAGCGAAGTGGCTGCCGACGCGCTGTCCGAAGTCGAGCCGAAGATGCAGGCGAGCATTCTGGAATCCCTGGAGACCGAAAAAGCCGCCGAGATCATCGAGGAAATGGCTCCGGACCAGGCGGCCGACGTGCTCGCCGAACTGGAAGAGGAGACCTCGGAGGAGATCCTCGAGGAAATGGACGTCGAGCCCAAAGCGGAGGTCCGGGAACTGCTGGAGTACAAGGAAGACCGCGCCGGCGGCATGATGAACACGGAGTTCGTCTCCCTCCAGCGCCACGCGACGGTCGCGGACGCGATGACGGCCATCCGCGGAAGCGAGGATCTGCTGGAAAACCTGAACACGATCTTCCTTGTCGATCCGGAAGGGAAGCTGGCCGGAGCCGTTCCGGTCGGCAAGCTTTTCGTGGAGGACAGCGCAACGCCGCTCGCCGGGCTTGCCACGGGCACTCTCATCAAAGTGGCTGTGGATGAGCGGCAGGACCGCGTCACAGAGATCTTCGACAAGTACAACATCCTGACTTTGCCCGTGGTGGATGCCGAGGGAAAACTGGAAGGCGTAATCACGGCCGACGACATCATTTCCGTACTGAGGCAGAAGTGAGCCGGCGAGGACGATGCTGAAGCGTTTTCGATACCACATCGCGGTATTTTTCGCCGTGATCGGACCGGGATTTGTTACCGCGATGGTGGACAACGACGCCGGCGGGATTTTTACGTACTCGCAGGCCGGTGCGATGTTCGGCTATCTCCCGCTGTGGACGCTGCTGCCGATTACGATTCTCCTGGTGGTGACGCAGGAGATGAACGCGCGCATGGGCGCGGTCACGGGAAAAGGCCTCTCCGATCTGATCCGCGAGGAATTCGGGCTTCGCAAGACGTTCCTGATGATGTTGCTGCTGGTTCTGACGAACCTCACCAACGTGATGGCGGAGTTCGCCGGAATCGCCACTTCGCTCGGCCTCTTCGGCGTGAGCCGGTACATATCGGTGCCCCTGGGAGCGGCCGCGGTCTGGTTCCTGGTGGTGAAGGGAACCTATCGCAGCGTCGAGAAGATCTTTCTGGGGGCTTGCGTCGTTTACGCCGCGTACATCGTCTCGGCGCTGATGATCAAGCCGAACTGGAAGGAAGCGCTGATCAACAGCGTCCACCCGCAGTTGATGCTCAATCCCGGCTACATTGCCATGCTCATCGGCATGGTGGGCACTTCGATCGCGCCGTGGATGCAGTTCTACCTCCAGGCCGCGGTTGTCGAGAAGGGCGTTTCGGAGAAAGAGTACACGGAGTCGCGGATTGAAGTGATCGTCGGCTGCATAGCCATGGCGGTGATCGCGTTCTTCATCATCGTCGCGTGCGCGCGTGCTATCTGGGCAGTTGAGCCGCGCGAGATCAAAGATGCCTCCGACGCCGCGCTTGCGCTAAAACCGTTCGGCCAATATGCATACCTGCTGTTCAGCGCGGGCCTGTTCAACGCCTCTCTGTTCGCCGCCTCGATTTTGCCGCTCTCGACAGCGTATTCGGTGTGCGAGGGTCTCGGGTTCGAAGCCGGCGTCAATAAACGTTTCCGCGAGGCTCCGATCTTTTACTGGCTCTACACGCTGCTGATCGTGATTGGGGCGGGCGTGGTTCTGATTCCGGATTTCCCGCTGATCCAGATGATCCTGTGGTCGCAGGTGCTGAACGGTGTGCTGCTGCCCTTCGTGCTCATTTTCATGATCGTGCTGGTCAACAAGACGGACCTGATGGGCAAGTGGACCAACTCGCGCTCCTACAACTTCATCGCCTGGGTCTCGGTGGCGGTAATGATTGGGCTGACCCTGGCGCTGGTGGGCATCACCCTGCGCGGGATGGGCCATTAGCATATACTGTTCCCCCAGGAGGAAGAAAGACGTGGGACTTCTTGAAGTGTTCTACGCTCCGGAAAAAGTATTCGCCGAGGTGGGCAAAACCGGCGCCTGGCGTCTGGCAGTTCTTGCGCTGCTGCTGCTGACGGTGGCCACCACAATTGTGAGGTCAACCGTAGTCTCTCCAGGCGACATCTTGCGCGGCCAAATGGAGGGAAGCCGCATCGGGGAGCAACTCGGACGGGAAAAGATTGACGAGATGGTGCGCAACGCGAACTCCACGCCCGCTAAGGTCCGAGGTTACGTGATCGGGCCCATTGCTGCCGTGGTGATAACGCTCATTATGGCCGGGCTCCTGTTTGGACTGGCCCAGGTGATGAGCGCGGGGACAACCTACAAGAAGGTTCTCGCCGTGACCGCCTACTGCTCGTTTGCTTACGGACTTGTGGCCGGTTTCGGGGCCATCATCGCGCTGAGCATGATGTCCGACCCGGCCGGCGCCGAGATGACCAACCTGATAAAGCTCAACCCCACGCTGTTCATGGATAAGGCAAGTACGTCG
Source organism: Acidobacteriota bacterium (assembly GCA_023436715.1). Lineage (GTDB taxonomy): Bacteria > Acidobacteriota > Terriglobia > Bryobacterales > Bryobacteraceae > Fen-330. The sequence continues at coordinate 401 of JAEZIJ010000250.1, read as the reverse complement.
AAGGCGCTCTACAGTATCGCGTCTTCGCTGGATCTGCTGAGCTTCTGGATGATCTTCCTGCTCGCCCTGGGGATATCGAAGGTTTCGGAGAGGATGAGCTTTGCGAAGGGCCTGACCGTCGTTCTGATTCCATGGGCGATTTACGTTATGGGCAAGGCCGGGCTTTCGATGGTGTTCTAGTAGTGGCGTCTCGGCTAAGGCCATGATTGGGGTCCGCCGATGAACACCGATAAACGCAGATGGATGGAGCAGCGGCCTTCTACTTCTATCGACTTTGTTCTGAAAACAAATGCTGGCACCTTGCTGGTGGGGCAGCCTCTCAGGCTGCGGCGGGCTCTCAGCCCGCCCGAGCGGAGGCGGCCTGAGAGGCCGCCGCAGCGTAAGACGCTGCCCCACATCAG
>JAEZIJ010000242.1 GCA_023436715.1 Acidobacteriota bacterium | reverse complement strand
CCATAGAGAAGTTCGTCCCACTGGGCTTTTCTGTAGGGGCCGGGCATGCCCGGCCCGCTCCCGGCGGGCCCTACCTTCCCTCGGCAACAACCTCTATGGCATTGAGCGAGGCGTAATTCTTCACCGGCACAAAAGAGAGCGCCAGCTTGCCCTGCGCGTTTGGGGTCAGGCCGCGGAAGGTCTTCTGGACCGCGCGGTTCTCTCCGCCCGCGGCCTTGAAGACATCGAAATCCTTGAGGAGTGCGCGCCCGTTGCAGTAGACGTCAAACGCGCGGCTACCCGCGCCTCCGCCGGCCCGCTTGTTCGGGCCGAACCAGGTCTCGGTGAAATGGAGCGTTACCGCATAGCGTCCATCGGCCACCGGGATTGCGTACGAAAAATTCCCGTACCGCTCGGTCTGGTACATCTCGGTATCCTGCGTTCCGGCTATGGTTTCGGTCCGGGTGACGATCTGGCCGCCGAGGGAGTAGCGGTCGCCCGTCCACAGCCGGCCGGCGCTGTCCCGGTATGATGCAATGCCGGCAAGAATGCGGATCGGGCTGATTTTCCCGGGCGGAGCCGGAATCACCGCGATGCCGTTGACGAAGGCTTTTTCCTTGGACGGAGAGAACTGCAGGTGCAGGAAACCGTCCGGGGCGGGAGAAATACCTTTGAAAACGCGCTCGTCGGCCGTGTTGCTGCCGGATGCGTCGTTGATGACGTCCAACTGTTCCACCAGCGGCAAACCGTTGGCAAACACGTGAAACAGGCGGCTGGTTTCGCCCCCGCCGGCGAGGTTGCCGCTGCCAAATACACGTTCGGCGAACAGCAGATGCAGTTCATAGTTGCCGGGGGTGAGCGGGATATCGTAGCGGAAATCGCCTTCGCGGCGTGAGTGGAACAGGGCCACGTCATTGGTCCGGTGGATCTTCTCGACCGGGCTCAAAACCACGTTGCCGCCAAGATAGTAGCGATCGCTAAGCCACGTGTTGCCGGAACTGTCCACGTATTTCGGGGCCCTGAACCCGGCGGCGATTCGTATACCCTCCTCGGAAGCGGGAGCGGATGCCGGGATTCCAACGGCGGGCTCAGCCGGAGCCGTCTCCGGGCGCCGGAACAGCAACCCGAGCAAGGCGGTCGAAGCCGTGACGAGCATGATCGCGGCAGCCAGCAGGCGCCCGCGCCGCCGTGGCTTCCGGCTCACCGGCAGGGGAATCTCGATCGGCACGGGGCTGACCGGGGGCAGTACTTCGACTTCCCTATGTCGCCTGTCCACAAACACGGGGACATACTGGCCCGGTGGAACCATGATCTGAACCGCATGGCCCGCGCCCTCGGTTTCGTAGTAATGCTTCAGGCGCTTGCGGAGGCGATGGGCTTCAACCCGGACGATGGCGTCCTCTTTCTGGTCGAAATCGGGGTGGCGGCCGAATGCCTCCACGGCCACGTTGTATTCCTTAATATGTTCCGCCTGGCCGTCCAGAGCCTTGCGGCAGATGTACTTCAGGAATTGGCCGAGGCTGGGAGCCCGGGAGAACACCTCCGAGGCAAGGACTGCATCCAGTTCGGCGCGAATCAGTTCGGGATCAGGAGACTTGGAGAGACCTGGAACAGCCGACATACCTCGCACCCCCACCCATATCCGGCAGGAGTATATCACGGAAGCAAGGCGCCCGCTCTTCTGCAGTTCGGTCTCGCCAAGGACGTCGAGGATGTCGTGCGGGTTGTGCGGGCCGTCCATCAGCGGGTCGCCCGCCTTGATGCGCTCGCCTTCCTGCACGTTGATGCGGACGCCGCGCGGAACCAGGTATTCGCGCTCCTGGCCGTTGTCGCCGCGGATGACCAGTTTCCTCTGGCCCTTGGTAACGTCGCCGTACTTCACCAGGCCGTTGATCTCCGCGATGATGGCCGTCTCGCGCGGCTTGCGCGCTTCGAACAGCTCCACCACGCGCGACAGACCGCCGGTGATGTCCTTGGTCTTGGTGGTCGCGCGAGGAATCTTGGCCAGCACGTCGCCGGCGTGGACTTCCTCGCCTTCTCTTACAGTCAGGTGGGCGTGGGTCGGCATGAGGTACCGCCTTTCATCGCGCTTCGCGCCGCTCTCAGCCCTCACGATCACCGTCATGCGCTTTTCGCCGGGCGAGTCGGTGACCACCCAGTGAGACATGCCGGTGATTTCGTCAATCTGCTCCTGGAGCGTGAGGCCGTTGAAGCGGCGAGAATCCGCCGCAGCTTTCCCGCGAGGTTTTCACGCCAGACTACTTGGTTGTGATATAAGTGGCCTCGGCAATTACCATAGGTCAGGAGATGAACCCAATCCTACGTGATTTGGTGACGGCCCGGCTTAAGGGAATTGAATGCGCACCGTGCGTATTCGCCCGCTTAGTGCGCCTATCTTCGTACCGGGATCCCGAAACGAATCGGTACTCCGACCGAACGCTGACGGCTGTCCCGGGGGGAGAGGAGGCCGATCGGTTTCTCAGGGGATTGCATGAGCAGGTCTTTCGGGAATGGCTGCTCTATCCGTTATCCAGGCAGCACCGGGACCTCGAACTCTATCTGTCATTCGTGCCCCGCCCAAAAGTGGAGATCCTGCGCGTGTGGCGACAGACGAAGATCCACCACACTTACGCCCCGGAACACCTGGAGTGTTTCGAGCTGAAGCTGTTCGCGGCCGGCCTTGACGCTCTCGTTGGGTGCTGTGGAACGAAGTTGCCGCGACCAGCGCGAGTGTCACGCCCGACAGGCCCGCCTTCGATTGGCGCGTCCGGCGCACGCTGCGATGGATGGAGGAGCAGCGGGGTGCGCCAACGCTCACCTTACGCCAGACCGCGGGGAGGCTGAGGACGTCCGCACAGCATCTGGGCCGGCTTTTTCGAAAGCAGGTTGGCCGGTCCTTCAAGGATCAAGTGCGAAGCGTGAGACTTCGGAACGCCCTCGCTCTTCTCGCAAAGCCGGAACTCAGCGTCAAGGAGATTGCGGCTGCGCTGGGGTACTCGCACCAGACACATTTCACGACGGAGTTCCGGCTTGCGTTCGGGGCCACCCCCGCGAAGTACCGCAACAGGCTGGTGGTCTGAGCGGCACCCTGCACCTCGGCTATTTCGCAACAGACCGGCGTTTCCTCTGGAGTTCAGGGTCGTTCTCCACCCCGATCCGGACGATGGCACGGAAGATGTCCGATCGAGCCGATTCCGGGGCCCGCATTGCCAGTTCATCCAGCGTGGCAAGCAAATCGATCTGCTTGCCCGAAGCGTCCTTCATGCCGCGGAAGTTGCCTACCTCCAACAGGGCGGTTTCCCGCTGCCACAGATGTCCGGTCACGATGGCCGCTGCGATCATGTCCCACCCGTCGAAGCGACCCACGCGTGCGAGCTCTCCCGCCAAATGCAAGCGCTGCCTGTCTTCCCGCACGTTGGGAAGCCGTGCCACGGCCCCATCAACCCACTCCCGATCTCCATGTTTCAACAAAGAGCGGATGGCGTAGTTCATCAAGATCTCGTCCTCACTCAGCGCGGCGGCGTTGAGCTCGCTGAGAACGGCAGGCGTTTTCGGCAGTTTGCCGAGCGCGTAGGCAGCCGAACACGGCATTCCGAGGTCGCCTGTCCTGTGCAGTGCGCGAATCAGTGCAGCCTCGTCGTCGAGATCCACCCCGGCTCTTTTCAGCGGGCCGAGCATCCTCTCCTCTGCATCGTCGATTTGCGTCTGTGGCCAGCAAAGAGCAACAGCCAGGCTCAATCCAAGCAGAAACACTCTCATTGCGGTATCCTCCCACCTTACTGAACTGTAAACGAAACACCGTTGCTGACACCGGCACTGGTCGTTACCGTCAGAGTGCGCGGGCCTGGCGCGGCGTTTGCCGAAATCGTGTAAGATACATTGATCTGGAGGGTGCTTTCGTACACGTTGGTAACCGAAACTCCAGACCCGCTCACGGACACTACCCCATAGCCGTCGATCAGGTGGTCTCCATAAATCGCAATATATCCGCTGCTGCCGCGAGCGGCAGCGGTCGGATCTATTCCGTTGATGTGAGGCGGCACTGGCGTCGAACGTGCGATCGAGAAGAGATCGCCGGCGGTTCCGTTGTCGGTCTCCACTGAAAGCCAACGCGGGCCGATCGGTGCCGCCGCGTCCACGGAGTAGCCGACGTTGAGCTGAGTGGGGCTGACGTACATTGGCCAAGTCGTAACGCCTGTGCCACCAAGACTGACAATTGGATTGTAGTGCAATTCCTGCCCGTAGATCTCAATGTGACCTGATGAACCCGGCGTGGCAGACGCAGGCCTGATTCCACTTATGACGGGGGCTCCCCCCGTCGGGATCGCACTCCAGATGGGAACGAAATTCGGATTGGTTGTACTGTATGCATAGTGCTCAGCACTCGGGCGCTCCAGGTCATCCGCCGCAGTGTGCTTTGCAGCTATCGCCGCATCCCATCCGGACCGCCTGTATGCCGTCGCCGCGGCGCCGCTGGTCGTGTTCGGATCGGAGCAATTGTAGATAACCGCGGCGGAAGGGCCTTCGACATCGTTGGTCTCGAAATCCCTCATGTGCCGGTCCCAGAACTGAAACTGCGGTTGGTAGAAGTGCTCCACGTGAGCCTGTTCGTGAGACTGAACCACGCTCTGCACCCAGTAGTAATTCATTAGCGGCCCACCGACGAAGCTTGTGGCGGGAACGAGCGCACTCGTATCCAAATCGGCCCTGGCAGCACTGTGCGCCTGCACGATCGAAGTCCCGCCTGGCAGGAGTGACGAGATTGGAAACGGCCGGGGGTTCCCATACGGGAGGTTGTACCGGTTATTTGAATTGAGGCCGATTTTATAGCCATGTGTCACGCTGTTCAGGTGAAACACCCAGCGGTCCGTGCTGAATCCGGCCGTGACATCATATGTCGGCGCTGTGACGCCCTGATCACCGATCGAGACCGCCGCATGCCCGAACCGTTCTGATATGAACGACCCGATATTCTGCCAGGTCAGCGTGGCCTGACTCGATGCTGGCGGCGGGCCGCCGTCAATCACATGCACATGCACCGTGGCAGAGAGATTCGCCCCGACACTCGCCGTTACCGACGTGAGTCCGGAGCTGGTACACGGGACATTTCGATGCAGGTTATCCGGCCCGGCTGTTCCGCCGGTCCAGGTGATCGTGGGAGGAGTGGTGTACGAAGCGACCGGCGGCACGAATGCTGCGGTTACCGCCACAGGGCTGGAACAATTCTTGAGGATCACGTGGTGACCGGGCTTATTCACCTCCATAGGCGCCGCCACATTGAGCGTCAGGTCAACCGGGCTCCAGATAGCCGCGTAGCCGTTCGATGGGTCGCAGTAGCTGTCAAACGGCGCGGGGGACCCCAGTACAACGCAGGAGCCGGCTGGAGGCCACGTAGGGAAAGGCGGCCAAGACTGCCGGGTTCTTCCGTCCCAGAAGCTGTGCTTTCCCTCGTGCTTGTATGTGCCGCGCGGTGGGCTTTCTCGCGTCCACCCCGCCCATGCGCGCCCACCCCCGCAGGAGCTGGCACTCCGTGGTCCGTCGAAGACAGTGCTGTCCCGCAACCCTTTCACACCGTCGACATACGAGCATATGTCGGCCGCATCCGGCCCCTCGGGCCAGGAGTCCGAACGCCCTCCCAATCCGCCCGGATAGAACGTCATTTCCAATGTGGACCACATCATTGTGGTGGACACCACGCCGGCCCGGCTTGCCTCTGCCTTCTCCGACTCCGGTGTTGCCACCGGAGTTCCCCGCAACCTCGCGCCGATCTCGTCCAGGTGAGACTGGAGTTTCTGCCAGCCCGGGGATCCGACGATCTGCTGCAAGCGAGACCTGGCAAACAGCAAGATTCCTTTCCGGCGCTCAAAGTACTCTCGCCCGCGATTTTCCTTCTGATAATTCGGAGCTTCCGCCTGTAGGGCGTCCAGTTCCCGCTTCAAAGAACGGACAACTCCCGTCATCGCTGCGTTCTCTAGTCCGCTTATTCCGTACTGATTCTGCGCGTCGGTAATTAGCCCCGTATCCATGAGCCATAGGTGCTTTTCGACGAAGTACGAGATGACGGCCATCTCCCTTAACTCCGGGTCGATTCCGGCTGCGCTGGTCTGCGCGCGTGCGGACAGGAAGAACGTGAGCAAGACAGCCGCCACGCCTATGACCTGTGTCAAACGTCGTCGAGCTCTGCGCATGAACCATCCTCCGTGCAAAGAATACGAACCGAGGATGATTTAATCACCGGATCTTCACGCTTGCAATGACGAAACTCGGACTTGTTTGACCGGAATAATCCCAAATACAAAGGCGCCGCAGATCTCCTGGATCATCTCTTCTTCGAGTTCCTCACCCGCGATCTTCACACGGCGGTAGTAACTCCATGCCGGTTCCGGCCGGGATGAGGCGGCCCATGATGACGTTCTCCTTGAGCCCGCGCAGATAGTCCACCTTGCCGTTGATGGCCGCTTCGGTGAGCACGAGGTACTACAAATCCCGGCGCGAAAACCGGCGCACCGCGAACCACAGCGCCGCCGCCAGATACATCCCGGCGTACAGCACCATCCACCCGCTGGGCACTGAACTGACGCTGAACGGCGTCCGCCCGAGGCCGCCGATAACGGGCCCCTGAACCTCCGACGCCGCGCGCCGCCAAAGCGACTCGCTCGGCATAACGAGGCTCGCGATCACCCCGATGTTAACCGCCGTCTGGCTCCGCGCCAGCGACCCGATCTCTTCGATCCATCCGCCCAGAAACGCGAGCAGGTGCAGCCCGAATACCAGGACTCCGGTGGCCAGAGTCGAGAGGCTCGCGCCTGCACGGAACGACACGGCCAGCAGCAGCAGGCCCTCGAGCCACATCAGCGCTCCCACACGCAGAAGGTTCTCCGGCAGGCGTCCGGCAAAGAAGATCGCTTCGAGCACCACGCCGCCGCCCATCAGGAGCAGATACAGCGTCAACATGCCCGCGAATCCGGCGTACTTTCCCAGCACGACTTCCCAACGGCTAATCGGCTTTGTCACCACCGCCTGAATCGTGCCCGAGGCGATCTCGCCCGCCAGCGTGTCCACCGACACCAGAATCGTCATGACCACCGTCAGCCAGTTCACCGCGTACAGCCCCAGCACGAGCAGCACGTTCAGCACCTGGCGCCGGATCAGCGCATTCCTCGGGATCTGCATCGGCGTATCGGCGAGCGACAACCACAAGCCCAGCCCGTACAGCGCGAGAAAGGCCAGCCCCAGCACGAGCGCGGCCATGAGAATTCGCCGCCGCAGCGCTTCGCGCCACGTCAGGCCCGCAATCACACCGATTCCCTTCACAACCCACCGTCCGTTCCGACAATCTGTATGAAAAGATCCTCGAGCGAGACCTGCTCCGAATTGAACGAGTAGACGCGGGCTCCGCCGGCCACCAGATAGCTCAGAATCTCCGGAAGCACGTCCTCGCTTTCCACTTCGAGCGACAGGCGCTCACCCTCCGCGCGGACCGCAACCGCCCAACGCTTCAGCCCCTCGAGCGCTTCCGCGCACACGTTCCGCGCCCGCACGGACACGCTCAACACGCCCGGCGCGAGCCTGTCCATCTCCCGTATATCGAGCACCTCGCCGTGCTTGATGAACGCCACGCGGTCGCACGTTATCTCAACTTCCGATAGCAGGTGCGAATTGAGGAACACCGTCGCACCACGGCTGCGCTGGTCCCGTATGATGTCGCGCACCATGCGGCGGCCCACCGGGTCCAGTCCCGAGGTCGGTTCATCCAGAAACACCAGTTCGGGATCGTTCAAGAGCGCCTGCGCCAGCCCGATCCGTTGCAGCATGCCCTTCGAGAAATCACGAAGGCGCTTCGTTCGGTGATCCGCCAGGCCGACCATTTCTAGTAGATCGCCGGACCGGCGGCGAAGCAGGTCCGGCGGCATGTCGTAGAGCCGGCCGTGCAGGTTCAGGAACTCCTCCCCGGTGAGCCAGTCGTGAAACCGGAAGTGCTCGGGGAGAAAACCGACCCTGCGCCGGGTCGCAACGTCGCCCATCGGCCGCCCCAGAACGTCAGCCGCGCCGCCGGTGGGCGCAATCAGGCCGAGCAGCATCTTCACCGACGTGCTCTTGCCCGCGCCGTTCGGCCCCAGAAAGCCGAAGACCTCACCCCGGTGTACTTCCAGGGTGAGGCCTTTCACGGCTACTTTCGAGCCGAACAGTTTCCGCAAATCGCGAGTTTCGATCGCCGCATCCTGCATGGGAGGAGGTTAACTCAACGACTCCGCCAACGGCACGGCCGCGCCTGCATCGCCGAAGCCGTTGATCGCGTGCACGATGCCGTTCTTGATCCAGATCAGCGAGTACCCCGGCGGGAAATCGCCGCGGCGCTTGTTGCTGATGAGCACGCCCTGCACGCCATCCACCGTCACCGTTTCGAAGTTGGCGGCGTCCCGCGGCAGCGGAATCGCGAGCGTTGAAGTCCAATCGACCGTCCTGGCGAAAGCCTGGGCCTCCTGGGCGCTCATGCCGGAGATCTGCAACCCGAGCTCGGCCACCGTCGACAGATTGAGTTCAGGCACGGTCACCACGACGGGCGTGGGCGCCTGTATCACCAGCACGCAGTCCGTCCACTGCGGGCGCGGAGCCCCGGGCTCGTGCCGCATCGAAGGGCAATTTCCATAGGCCGCGCGCACGCCCCGGGGCACATCCACCGCGATCTTCGCATTTGCCAGATCCTGCGGAATGGGCAGATCGGGCCGCCCCGCAAGATTCAGAAATGCATCGAGCCGGTTGGGATTCACCGTAAACTGCACCGCGTGCTCGCCTTCGACCACGAGTTGCGGCGCGTCCGATCGCAGCGAAGGCAACCGGACCGCGAAGCCCGCCAGCCGTGCCGCGTCCTCCTTGGTTGTCACCGTCTGCGGCTTCTCTTCCTTCGTCACCGTCACCGCGTCGGCCAGAAGGTTGCTAAGCATCTTCCCCTTGCCCTCGGCGATGAAGTTCCGCTCGATCGGCACAACTACGACGGCCTTCACCCGCAGCATTCCGAGCAGCCGTTGAGCCAGCGCGCGCGTCGGCCCCGAGGAAATCGAGAGGGCAACAAGCGCGACCCCGGCTGCTGCGGCCCACGCTGGCGCCCACCGGCGTCCGAACAGCCGGCCGAACGACGACTCCCGATCGGCCTCAGCGCTCCTGCTCCGTGAGCGGACGCGTGCGAGCGCGGCAGCGGAATCGGCCGGAACGTCCGCGGGCCCCGGCTCGAGTCGAGAAAAAAGCGCTCCCACAGCACTGGCCCGCGCGGCGATCGTCTCCGCGCGACGGCGGCACCGCTCGCATTCGCCCAGATGCGTTTCGACCGCAAGCGCATCGGCTTCGGCCAGTTCGCCATCCAGCCTGGCCCGCAGATCACCATCAGAGATACACATTGGTTTCCTCCTTCGCCCGCGCGACAGCCGTGCGGCGCCACGCTTTTTCAAACGCCTCCTCCGCCCGCGCCAGCACCCTGCCGACGCAGTTCACCTTGACTCCGAAAACATCGGCGATCTCCTTGTAGGAAAGGCCGCTGCTCCGTAACGTGAGAATCTGGGCTTGTTTTGGTTTCAGGCGCGTGAGCGCGGCGCGTACAAGCCGCTGGCGCTCGGCAAGAAGCACTTCATCGAGGGGGCTATCCGGGGTGGCGGCGAGATCGCGTCCCGCCTGTTGCTCGAACCGGTTTCGGCGCGAGGCGGACCGCATGGAATCGATCCCGAGGCGGGTGGCCGTGCGATACAGCCACCCGCCCAGGTTCTCGTATTCGCCTTCTTCGAGCGGCCGCTGATAGAGCCGCAGGAATGTATCCGAGGCCAGTTCTTCGGCCCGCGCGCGGTCGCCCACAACGCGGAAGAGCACGGAAACGATCCGCCCGTAGTACTCCGAGAATACCCGTTCAAAGGCGGATTCGGCCCATGCGGTCTTGCCCTGGCCTGCCATCATGACCGTCTCACCTGTCAGTTCCATTTCACCGGAGAAACGTCTCCGGGGCCGGACTTGTGACAGTGGTTCTACGCGAATCGCTTAGAAATTTACGATCTTGCTGAAACCGGCGGCGTCCAGGCTCGCGCCGCCTACCAGCACGCCGTCGATGTCCGGCTGCGCCATGAGGGCCTTCACGTTGTCCGGCTTTACGCTGCCGCCGTACAGGATGCGGACGGCTTCCGCCGCTGCCTTCCCGTAAACGGCCTCTACCCGGCTCCGGATGAACCGATGCGTGTCCTCGGCGATCTCAGGCGTCGCCGTCCGGCCCGTGCCGATGGCCCAAACCGGCTCGTACGCGATCACGATCTTCGCAAACTGCTCCGCCGTCAGCTTCGCGATTCCGTCCGCGAACTGCGTGCCCAGCAGCGCTTCGGTCTTGCCGCCTTCGCGCTCTTCGAGTTTTTCGCCGACGCATACGATCGGCTTCAGCCCGAACTCGAGCGCCGCCAGCGTGCGCTTCAACACCGTCTCATCGGTCTCGCCGAAGTACTGCCGGCGCTCGCTGTGGCCGATGATCACCCACTTCGCGCCCACGGCGGTCAGCATCGGGCCCGACACTTCTCCGGTGTAGGCGCCTTCTTTTGCCCAGAACATGTTCTGCGCGCCGATCTCAACGCGCGAGCCTTTGGTCGCATCCACGGCGGCCGCCAGGTTCGGGAACGTCGGGCAGATCACGATATCGGCGTGCTCGGACTTCTCCACCAGCGGGCGGAACGCGCCAAAGAAATCAACTGTTTCGGGGGCGGTCTTGTACATCTTCCAGTTGCCCGCCATCAATGGTTTTCTCATACGATTGCGTCTAGAAAACTAGTTCCTTTCTCAAGTTGAACATCAAAATTGTGGGCCACGGTCCGGCCGATATCGGCGAACGTGGCGCGTGTGCCGAGGTCGCAACCGCCGCGCGCGCGCGGCCCGTAAACGAGCAGCGGCACGTACTCGCGGCTGTGGTCGGTCGATGGAGTTGTGGGGTCGTTGCCGTGGTCGGCGGTGAAGATCGCGAGGTCGTCTTCGCGGAGGCGGCCGAGCAGTTCCGGTACCCAGGCGTCCACCGCCTCCAGGGCCGCCGCGTAGCCTTCGACGTCGTTCCGGTGCCCGTATAAGGCGTCAAAATCGACCAGATTGACGAAGATAAGGCCCTTAAAAGTGTCATCCAGGGCGCCCAGAATCTTGGCCATGCCATCGGCGTTGCCCGCGATGGGTATCGAGCGGCTTACCCCGCGGCCGAGGTAGATATCCGAAATCTTGCCGATCGCGACGACGGGCACCCCGGCTTCGGCCAGGCGGTCGAGCAGCATACCCTGGGGCGGTGGCACTGCGTAGTCATGGCGGCTGGCGTTGTCGCGCTGGAAGGCGCCGGGTTTGCCCACGAACGGCCGCGCGATCACGCGCCCCACTTCGTGCGGCCCGCGCAGGATCTCCCGCGCGATCTTACACATCCGGTACAGCTCGGGCAGCGGGATGATATCCTCGTGCGCGGCCACCTGAAAGACGCTGTCCGCTGAGGTGTAGACGATCGGCGCGCCCGTGCGCATGTGCTCCTCGCCGAGTTGCTTGATGATCTCGGTCCCCGAGGCCGGGTAGTTTCCGAGCGACTTGCGGCCCACCTGGCGCTCGAACTCGCCGGTCACCTCGGGCGGAAACCCATGTGGATAAACGGGAAACGGCTTGGGAAGGTGAACGCCCGCGATCTCCCAGTGACCGGTGGTCGTATCCTTGCCGGGGGAGGCCGGCGCGCATCGCCCATACGAGCCCAGCGGCGCCTCGACCGGGCCGAGACCCGCGAAGGTCCTGATGTTTGCCAGTCCGAGGGAGCACAAGTTCGGCAGCCGCAGCGGGCGAAGCGTCCCCTTGAGCCGATGCGCGATGTTGCCCAGCGTGTCGCTCCCCGCATCGCCGTAATCGGCTGCGTCCGCAGCCTCGCCGACGCCCACGCTGTCGAGCACGATGAGTAGAATCCGCTGGAATCTCATTCGCCGCTAAGCGCCTGTTTAATCCGTTCGGTCAGCATGTCCACGAAGCGTTCCGGAATGAAGCTCATCCGGCTTTCGATCTCGCCTCGCTTATTGATGAGGATCGCGGTGGGGATGGAGTCTATGCGCAGCGCGGCGGAAAGGCCGTCCTCGAAATAGACCTTGCGATCCCATTTGTGCTCCGCGATGAAGTCCGGCACGAGCGAGCGGTCCTCGTCGGTATTGACGGAGAGGAACACGACGTCCGGCCGGTCGCGAAACGTCTGCTTCACCTTCTCGTAAAGCGGGTGCTGGAGGCGGCAGGGGCCGCACCAGGTGGCCCAGAAATCGAGAATCAGCACCTTGCCCTTGAGCGAAGTGAGTGCGAGCTTGTCGCCCTGGAGGCCCGAGAGCGTGAAGTCCAGAGGGTTTGAAAGCTGGGCGTTCGGATCGAGTTCCCGCAGTTTCGCCTCGCGCCCGGCAACGAGCGCCGTTGTGCGGTCGTAGGCTTCCAGAATGATGTCGCCGAGGCCGGCCTCGGAGCCTTTCAGCTTGCGGTACAACTCGCCCATGCGCTGGCGGTCGCCGGCGCGATCCGAATCGCGCGTGCGCGAATCGGGGATGGTGAACGCGTCGGCGTAATGCCGGATGGCCTCTTCGGCCTGGCCGGAACGCGAGAGCCAGCGGCCGATTTCGCGGGCGCCCTCGCCGCCCGGATAGGCGTGGTAACTCTTGCGCGCCAGATCGACGGCCTCTTTCATCCGGCCGAGATTGCCCGCGGCGCGCGATTCAAGGACGAGCGCCCTGGCGAGCCCGCGGTCGATTTCCTCGCGCCACCGCGCGGCGCCGATGCGACTCGGGGGATCCTTCCGGTCGAGCTTGCGGAACTCCTCTTCCAGGCGCCTGGAGTATTTGAGAGCGCGCTCGGCGGCGGGTTTGTCGTCGGTAACAAGCAGGGCGCGCGCGACGCGATCGAGAAGCTGCAAGTCATCTGGCTCCCGCTCAAGAACGCGTTCGCCGTAAAGAGCGATGCGCCGGTTGTCCTTCAGTTCGAGAGCGGCCTTGACCAGACCGCGCTCCACCTCCGGGCGGCGCTCGGTTTTCGGATATTTCGCCAGGTGGTTTTCGAGCGCGCGAATGAAGTCGATGGTGCTGGGACCGGCTTCGGCCAGCGCCCGCTGGAGGTGGTCCTCCTCGTTATCCGCGGCAAGGGCGGCGAGGCACAGGATCGAAGCGAGGGCGATGGCTCTCATTGCCGCGCCACCGGATTGCGGATGCCGTCGGCGAGGCTGGCGGCGCGCTCGCGCGCCATGTGCATATAGGTTTCGTTTTTCGCGATGCGGTCCAGCAGCGGAAGGAACTGCTCGGGGGCGACGAGCCGGCCGCGGTCCCGCGAAATCTGGAGATAGAGCAGCGCCTGATTGACGCCGAGTCTATCGAACTTTGCCGCCCGCTCGAGGCTGATGTAGTGCTGCTCGCTCTCGGCGATGCGCTCGAACCAGTCGAGCAGTTTCTGCGCCTCGGCATCCTGCGAGAAGTTGAATTTCACTTCCTTCTTCTCGGCTCCGTTCTCGTAACGGAACGTCTTGATGCCTGTCATGGCCACCTTCAAGCCCGATTCGAGCGGCCGGGAAAAATAGCCGAGCTTTTCGCCGAGGGCGAATATCTCCCCGGTCTCCCTCTCGGTGAGGTTGAAGACAAGCGGATTCTCGTCATCGACCGCTTCCTTGTATTCGGCGCGGCCCTGCTTATCGACGGCGATTGCAAAATACTCGGGCCTGCTGCGCGGGAACGATTTTGAGAAAACGATTTTCGGGAGGTCGGCGGCCGACAGAATCGAAACCGCTACGAGGGGCAGCAGAGCTTTCATCGGCGAACCCTCACAGCCTCGGCATTGCGTGCGCCTCGGCGGGTCGCGTGGCAGATCGCTACCGCACAGGCGTCGGAAGCGTCCTCGGACTCTATGATGCGATCGAGCTGAAGCAGGGAACAAACCATCATCTGCACCTGTTGCTTCTCCGCGCGCCCATACCCGACGACGCTCGTCTTGATCGCGAGCGCCGAGTATTCCCCGAGTTCCAGACTCGCCTCCGCGATGGTCAGCAGGGCGACTCCCCTCACGTGAGCGAGTTTCAGCGCCGTCTTGGCGTTCGCAGCGTGGAAAACTTCCTCGACCGCCGCGGCTTCGGGCGCGTGCTGCCGGATCAGTTCCCTGAGTTCGCCGGCGATCCGCGCCAGGCGTACCGCGAGCGGGTCCTTCGCGCTAGTCCGAACCACCCCGGCTACTATCAGCCGGTGCGACCGGCCGTCGCTCTCGATGATGCCGTACCCCGTGCGTTCCGTGCCGCAATCGATGCCCAGAACGCGCATGGCCGCCGGGCGTTATTGCGCCAGCGTCTCCATGACGCTCTCGTCGATATCGAAGTTGGCGTAGACGTCCTGAACGTCGTCGTGTTCTTCGAGGCCTTCGGCGAGTTTCAGCATGGTGCCGGCTTCCTTGCCCTCGAGTTTCACCAGGATATTCGGGATCATGGCCACCTGGGCCGAACTGGTCTCGATGCCGGCCTTCTGAATGGCCGTCAGCACCGCTTCGTGCGCTTCCGTGGGGGAGAGGATCTCCCACTGCGAGCCGTCGTTACGGATGTCTTCCGCGCCGGCATCGAGCACGATTTCCATGAGCTTATCCTCGGTGGCGCTCTCCTGCGGGATGAGGATCTGGCTCTTGCGTTCGAACAGGCGGGCGACGCTGCCTTCCACGCCGAGTTTGCCGCCGAATTTCGAGAACAGGTGGCGGATCTCGCTGACGGTGCGGTTCCGGTTGTCCGTAGCCACGTGCACGAGCACCGCTACTCCGCCCGGCCCGTAGCCTTCAAACAGCACCTCCTCGATCTGGCCGCCCTCCAGTTCGCCGGTGCCGCGCTGGATGGCGCGCTTGATGTTGTCGGACGGCATGCTGACCGCTTTGGCCGCGAGGATAGCGGTTCGCAGTCGCGGATTGGCGTCCGGGTCGCCGCCGTTTCGGGCGGCAATCATAATTTCCTTGATGATGCGGGTGAAACTCTTTCCCCGCTTGGCGTCCAGGGCGGCCTTTTTATGTTTGATAGTCGCCCATTTAGAATGTCCCGACATGCGAACCTCAGGAAGGAAGCAAGATTCTTGGTTCAAAAACCCAAGATAGAGGATATCAGAATAAGGGCTCCTTCTCAAGTAGTGGAAGGACTTGGGGGACGCCGGAGCGCCGGATTTTCAAGAACTTAGGGGCGGCCGATCCCGCGAAGCCGCTTGTCCGCCAGGCGGCTCCACTTAGCGGTTTCCCGGCGCCGGTAGCGGGGCGCGGTGCGGGAGGCCTCGACTGCACGAGCGTAGGCGCGGCGCGCGGCGGCCCGATCCCCGAGGTTTTCGAGCACCTGGCCGTAGTAGAAGAGGCCCTCGGGATCGTAAGGGCGGCGTTCGACGAAGGTTTCGAGTTCCCGCCTTGCGTCCTCAAACTGCCGGGCGGTGAGGTAGAGCGCGCCCACCTCACGGAGGATCTCATTGAGACTGTGCTTTTCGTCCAGGCTGATGACGGCCTGGAAGTGCTGGAGCGCGTCGTTGAGCCGGCCCTGCTCGCGCGCGATGTGCCCCAACTGGAAGTGGGCGTCGGTCAACGAGGGGTCGATTGCGATTGCGTTCCTGAGCCGCTGGATGGCCTCGCTGGTCTGGCGGCGTTGGAGGTAGATCAGGCCGAGCTGGTACTGCGCATCGGCATCGTGCGGGTTCACGGCGGCGGCGTCCAGCATGCGGCGGAACGACTGCTGCCTGCGCAGGCCGGCGCCCAGCCGGCTGAACTCGGAGCTTAAGTAATAGAAAACAAAGATCAGAAAGAAGGGCGAGGCCAGCCATCCGAGGATGAACTGCAAGGGCGCCCAGAGGAATGCTACGGCGATGAGGGGAAGCCAGGAGACGCCCACCGCTGCCGCCGCGACTCCGTTTCCCGAGCCGAAGACCGTACGGACGGCGAAGAACATGAGGAGGGCGAACCACGCATAGGACAGGGCCGCGAGGATGAGAAATGCGGCGGGCGGGACCAGGCGTGCGGCTATGATGAGCGGGATCTGCGATGCGGTCCACGCCATGGCCGTGCAGGTGAGCAGGGGGGAGTAGTCCCGCTCGAAGACCGTTCCGAACGCGCCGAGCCGGCCGAAGAGGGTGGCCGCGAGCACCGTGGAGGGGACGTATACGGCGGCAAGGAGCAGCAGCGGAACGTAGAAGCTGAAGCGAAACGGCAGGAGCCACCCGACCGCGAGCGCGGCGATGCTGGCGAATAGGAGACTGCCCTGGTCGAGGATTGCGCTCATCGCGGCCGCGGGGCGCGGGTATAGGCTGAACAGCAGTTTGAGATTGCGGAACACCTGGGGTCAGGATAGCAGTGGTGGGGAACTCGGAGCCAGGACCGCCAGAATCTCTTCCGGTAACTGCGACGGCAGTGCCTTATCCACAATTGACTTCCAGATCTTGTAAACGCGTGTCGTGTTGGAGGCAGGGATGTCGCCGCCTTTGACAGCCCTGTCAAGGTTGGCGGCCCTTTTGTACGCCTCGCAAACGGATGCGAGCGGGAAGTGCTCTTGTTTTAGCCTCGTCTTGTTGTACTCACCGAGGGACTTTCGCAGGGCACGTTCAACATCCTTCGCATTTCCGAGCTTCCCGGCCTGCGACTCATCGATGTGGTGCAGCAGCAACCAGAGCTCAAAACATGGCTTGCTCAGCGCGACATTCACGCCTTTCCGCTTTGCATCTGCAATCGCGTACATGAAGGACTGAAGGTGGCGACCCTGGCCGCAATGATCCACGTCGAGCAGCATCCAAAGCTCGTCATCCTCCTCGTGGTCGACCTCCAGTAGCCGCTCCAGAACTTGAGGCGCGGCCGACGTTCCATCCGTCGTCTCTACGACGTGTATCTGGACCCGAGAGATCTTGAAGAAATTGAAATACTGTTTCGGCGCGTATGTGTCATCACACGCGATGATGAACAGCCGGTCATCACGGAAAGAGCCGATGCCCCGTGAGAGTGGCCGCGGTTTGCGTCCTACAAGGCTCATGGGCAGTTGCCCTTTTCCGGCAGCAAGTTGTCAAGGTCGCCCAGGAACGGCACAGCTCCGAACCGGCCTTGAAAATAGTGCTTCCGGAGGTCGAGATCGTTACGAACCTTAAAATCCATGAGCGAATAGAGGTTGGTGCCAGCCTGCTGGTCCTTTTCGGCAAACCATATTTCATCACGACGCAGTAGGTCCTGATCTAGCAGACTCGACTCATGGGTTGTGACTATAACCTGCCCGTGGCCGCCAGGGCAGGACCGCACGAAGAACTCCAGAAATTGCCGGACAAGCATTGGGTGCAGACTGCGATCTATCTCATCTATGAAAAAGACGGCGCCTGTTGCTCGCAATTGATGCAACGCAGGA
The DNA here is from genome assembly GCA_023436715.1 of Acidobacteriota bacterium. Classification (GTDB taxonomy): domain Bacteria; phylum Acidobacteriota; class Terriglobia; order Bryobacterales; family Bryobacteraceae; genus Fen-330. Next base: position 143,593 of record JAEZIJ010000242.1, on the reverse strand, counting down.
ACCAGATTTAGAAGGCGCCGGGTCCCATCCGACTCATCGTTCAAGTCCAGCCGCACTGTCTTGCCGGGCTGATGCTCGTGTGCAGCCTGGATCTGGTACAAGCTGTTTTTACCCTGGCGCTCTACGACCAATTCGATTCCCTCGTCAATTCGAAAGACCCCGGGGCCCTCTTTCGCGTCCCTGAGAACTCCCCTGACTACGTGGGGTGGCAACAGTGCCCGCAACTCGTCTTCGGAGAGTGCCTTCTTCAGAATCTCAAGATGATCGACTCCGGTCGATGCAGCCTTCAAGAATTCACCTGCGAATGTCAGGAATTCGGAATCCTTGCTAAGTAAGTGCACTAGCGGTACGAAGGACTCATCAGGAGCGATCAATTGCAGAGACCGTCCAAACCACCCGAGCACAACGCTGAGATCTGGCCCGCAGTCGGATGCGTCCAGCGTTGCATTGACGGTCGCAAGGAACGACTGATTCTGCGGTCCACCCACAGTGGCGAGGGCAGCCAATTTGGGCTCCTTGAAACCAGGAGCCTCGATCTTAACGTCTCCGTCTCCACTCGTGATGCGCTCGTAAACCGATCGGTGCCGGCCGCCTTGAATGTGAAACAGCCACTCCTTAAGGATCCGTTCATCGTCAATTTCAAACCCGAACTCGTAAAGTTTGCCCTCGGCAATGAACTGAAGACAGAAACTGGAGGGTTGGTTAGTCGAGTTGCCCAATCTGAACGGTTCACGCGCGGTTCCGGTATTCCGTTCGCGCGGCGTCAGGGCGACGGATTCGACATACCTGAGCGCCCTAAAAAGGTTCGACTTGCCTGCTCCGTTCGCGCCGTACAGGACGGCGGTCCGCAAAACCTTTTCCCTGGAGTTCGGTATCGGCGCCAGATGCTCGTCATGCTTTGGGAGTTTGTTGTTTGCGACGAGAGAAATTGTCTGCTCCGTTTTGAAGGAACGGAAATTGGCTACCGAAAATGACACGATCATAGGTCCACCTGCGATCTTTTCACACATTACCATATAAACAGCAGCTCGGTCACCGTCCCGGTTGGGCATATCCGTGAAAGTTTCTCGAAAACCGAGCGTTTGCCTTCCCTGCGAAGGCCCGTGTCCCGGCAGTTCCAGCGTGACCTCGTGCTGCGCCTCTCCTCGCTGGATCTCGAGCCGCACGATGCAGCCGCGCGCGTTGCAGGATTAAGACACGAGGAGGGAAGGTGGGGTTCCCGGACGGCTGGAAAGAGAATCGCACAGGCCTCCCGGCCGGGCCAGGAGGCCTGTGCCACGGGGGCTTTCAGTTGTATCCTAGAGTCCGGAGCGTTGAGGAACGATGGTCACTGCATCGCAATTGCGCGCTGGCATGGCCGTCCGCTTTGAAGGCCAGCCGTATAAAGTGATAGCCGCTGAATACCATCCGGGGCAGGGGAAGATGGGGGGCGTGATGCACGCCCGCCTGAAGAGCCTCTCGACCGGAACTCTCTGGGAGCACAGCTTTCGCGCCGACCTCAAGCTCGAGGATCTGGAGGTATCCCGGCAGCCGATGGATTACCTCTACGAGGAAGCCGAGTTGTGCTACTTCATGGACCCCGAAACGTTCGATCAGATCGCGATCCCGCGATCCGCGATTGGGGAGCAGGCCGTGCTGCTTCGGCCGGAGATGCGCGTCGCAGTGGAAATTATTGAAGGCAACCCTGTGTCGGTCGCCTTCCCCGACGTGCTCGAAGTGCGCGTCGTCGAGACCGCGCCGCCGGTTCACCAGCAGGTGGACAGCGTATGGAAGCCGGCAACGCTCGAGAATCATCTCGAAGTCATGGTTCCCCAATTCATCAAAAAGGGCGACCTCATTCGCCTCGATGTAGCGAATCTGAAATACATGGACCGGGCCAAGGGCTCCGGCAGGACCTGAAATGACAACGCCGCAACCGCAAATCCAGCTTCTGAAGGCTCCCGAATACCGCGAGAGCTATGCAAACAGCGTGCAGGTGCGCGCTAACCTTTGGGACTTCTTTCTTTCCTTTGGAATCATCAGCCCGAGCGGCCCCGAGTCCGTCTCCATACAGAATTTCCAGGGAATCTACCTGAGCCCGCAGCAGGCGAAGGCGCTTTTCAACATTCTTCAGCAGAACATCAATCAGTACGAAGCCGCATTCGGCGAGATTCGCCTGGAGCCGCAGAACCAGGCGGGGATCGTTCAGTAACGCGTGAAAGAATCCTGGGGACACGCCCGGATTTGTGGCGTCGCGTTCGGGCTGGTCGTATTCCTGACGCATCTGCCCTGGCTTGACCTGCCGTATTATTGGGACGAGTTGGGGCAGTTTGTGCCCGCGGCGCTGGATCTGTTCCACCGAGGGCTGTGGGTGCCGCGCTCCACGGTGCCGAACATACATCCGCCGGGATTGATGGTGTGGCTGGCGGGAGTGTGGTCGGTTTTCGGCTACTCGATTACGGCGACCCGGATGGCAATGCTGGCGCTGGCAAGCTTTTCAGCGCTGCTCACGTTCCTGCTCGGGATGCGGCTTATTCCGCGGTGGGGCGAAAACTTGGGACAGGCACCCCCCAGTCCCCGTTTTTGCGCGCTCTTTGCGGTGTTGCTGCTGATTGTCTCGCCGCTTTTCTACACACAGGCGATGCTGGCCGAGTTGGACCTGCCCGCGATGTTGTTCACGGTGTGGGCGCTCCTGTTGTTTCTCGACGACCGATACGTTGCGGCGGCGCTGGTTTCGATTCCGCTCGTTCTTGTGAAGGAGACCGGGCTCGTCGTGCCCGCCGTTTTCGCGGCGTGGCTCCTCTTTGAACGGAAGCGCCGCGAGGCGGCGTGGTTCGTGCTGCCCGCCGTGGCGCTGGGCGGATGGCTGGTGGTGCTGTGGATGCGTACGGGCAACGCATTCGGCAATACGGGGTTCGCGCAGTTCAATCTGCTCTATCCGCTGCACCCGGTCCGGCTGACGCTGGCGCTGCTGCGGCGGGCGCAGTACCTGGTTTTGGACAACGGCCACTGGATAGGATGGCTGGGCATCGCGGCGGCGTGGCGGACGGGCTTGTTTCGGAGCCGGCCGTGGCGCATTGCCGGTACGCTGGCCATGGCGCATGTGCTTGCGGTTACGGTGTGCGGCGGGGCCACGCTGGAACGGTATCTGATGCCGGTGCTGCCGCTCTTGTACATCGCGATGGCGGCCGCGTTTTCGTCGTTCTCATCGGGCTGGGCGCGTGCCGGGCAAGCGGCCCTTCCGGGCGCGCTTCTGTTTTCACTGTTCTGGAATCCTCCCTATCCGTATCCGTTCGAGAACAATCTCGCCGTAGCGGATTTCGTGCGATTGCAGCAATCCGGGGCGGCTTACGTGGAACACCACTATCCGGACCAGATCGCCGTCACGGCGTGGCCGCTTTCGGGGGCGCTGCGGCGGCCCGGTCTCGGCTACGTTGGGCGGCGGCTGCGGGTGAAGGAGATCGACGGCTTTGGAGCGGGGCACATCGCGGCGCTTGCTCCCGATTCCGTGCGGCTGTTTGTCCTCTACTCGCGCGAATGGGAGCCCGGCGTCGACCTGCGCAGGATCCCATTCGCGATCGGGCTGGCACGGCGTTTTTACGGGTACGCCCCGCCCGTTCCGCCGGAGGAAGTCGCGCGCCGGTTCGGACTTAAAGAGGTGGCGCGCTGGGACCGGCGCGGGCAGTGGATCGCCGTGCTTGCGCGAGAGTGATCAGGCTTTCCTGCTCCACTCGCGGATGGTGACGATCTCCCCTTTGGGGATGTGCAGGAATTCGAGGAATTCCTGGTGCTCTTCCGGCGCCGATTTCTCGAACGCGGCGTGCCAGCGTTGCATATCGGCCTCGGTAAAACCCGCGGCCTTCATGACGGAAACCCACTTCTCTTTTGTGTTCATGTCTGTCCTCTCGTTGAAGTCGTAGCTCTGAAGGAGCTTCAGTATTGCCCGTTGATGATTGCGAAGCGTCTCGATTTCGCCGTTGATTTCGATGAGGCGCCGTTTCAATACCGATGACGCATCGTCTTCCGGGCGGTCCAGAATGGCGCGAATGTCCTCGAGCTTCAGCCCCGCGTCGCGGTACGCGCAGATCTGCTGCAACCGCCGCAAGTCCTTTTCGGAATAGCGGCGGTAATTGGAATCGCTGCGCGCGGCGGGCGCAAGAAGCCCGATGGATTCGTAATAGAGCAGCGCGGTGCGGCTCAAACCGCAGCGCCTGGCGAGTTGGGAAACGGTCAACATGGCCAGTTCTCACTCTGAACTGTGAAGCGATAGACAGGTCAACAGACGGACAGAACTTTTATTTGACCACGGCGAGGAGGGCGGCCCCTAGGTCTGGGATCACTGTGCCGCCCAGAGGTTCAGCGCGTAGGGCCAGTCGTCGTCCACCCAGACAATTCCGGGGAGGAAGCCGGTTGCAGCGGCTATTTCCGGGAGCTCGGAGATTGAGAATTTGTGGCACGCCTCGGTCCAGATTGTCTCCTCTTCGCGCAGCGTGATTGTGATCCCGGCCGCGGGGACGGAAACGACTTGAGTGCGGCGCGAACGCAGATGCATCTCGATCCTGCGCTCGCGCTCGTTGTACCGGGCCTCGTGCACGAACTGCCGCAGATCGAAATCGCCTCCGAGTTCGCGGTTGACTCGCGCCAGCAGATTCAGGTTGAAGGCGGCGGTCACGCCGGCCGGGTCGTCGTAGGCAAGCAGCATGCGGGGGATAGGCTTCACGAGGTCGGTTCCGAGCAGCAGCGAGTCGCCGGGCTTGAGCAGGTTGCGAATTGAAGCCAGAAAGGAGATGGCGGCAGCGCGATCGAAGTTGCCGATCGTGCTACCGAGAAACAACACCAGCATGGGCTGCTCAGGTTGGCGTTGGGCGGCGGCGTGCGCGAGGCCGTCGAGAAACGGCGCCTCGAGACCAACGACGGTCAGGTCACCGAGGCCGGAAAGCTCCTGGCTGCATCGGGCGAGCGCGGAGGGCGATACGTCGATGGGATAGTAAGAAAGCCGCCCGCACGGGCCGAGCGATTCGAGTATGACGCGGGCCTTGCGGCCGTCGCCACTGCCGAGTTCCGCGATGAGGGCAGGGCAGCGCAATGCGCGGCGGATCCCGGTCCGGTGGAGGCGCAAGAGGCGCTGCTCCGCGCGGGTTAAGCCGTACTCGGCGAGATGGGTGATGGCCTCGAACAGCGCGCTGCCCACGTCGTCATAAAGGTACTTCGAGGCCAATTCCTTCTGGCCGTTTTTGGTCAAGCCGGTTCGCACGTCCTCGGCGAAGGACGGCTCGGGCATGGGACTCCGTGCCTGTCCGCCCACTGTCAGTTCTCCACCAGACGGAAGCCTGCGTAGACGTGCGGGTAGTTCGGCCGGAACCAATTGCGGAAGGAGCGGCGGAGAAGGGGCGCGGCGGTACGCGCCGAGCCGCCTTTCATGACATAGTGACGGTCGTCGAAGAAGTTGGCCGAGTAGCCGGGGTAGAAGGGGAACGGCACAAATCCGGGGAAAGGCTTGAAGACTGTGGATGTCCACTCCCATCCGTTTCCGAGCAATTGCGAAACGCCGAATGCGCTATCGCCTTGCGGGGTTGCGGTCACCGGGACCGGGTCCCAGAGGACGGAATCGAAATTGCCCCGGGCGGGGTTCGGGCGGTCGTTGCCCCAGGGGTATGCGCGTTCCTCGCCTGAGGGCGTGCAGTATGCCGCGCGGTGGAACTGGGGTTCGGATGGCAGGGCTTTGCCAGCCCAGGCGGCGTAGTCCTCCGCCTGACGATGGGTGACGTAGACCGGCCAGTCCAGCGGCAGCGGAACCTCACTGAACATGGCGCGCCAGAACCATTCGTTCCCTCGTTTGACCCAGAAGTGGGGCGCCTGGCCGCCGGCGCGAACATACTCGAGATACTCGCGGTTGGTGACCTTATACTTGCCGATCGAGAACGCGGGCACGTTCGCCGTGTGCGGCTCAAATTCGTTGTCCCAACCGAAGCCGGCGTTTCTCCGCATGCCCAGAGTTGCCGGGCCGGCCGCGATGGGGACCATCTCCGGAACCGGTGGAGCGCCCGTGGTGTGCAGGGGGTCCGGCGTAGGCATCTTCGCGCCGGCCGGCAGGTTGTGCATCAGGTAGGCGAACGTCTCGGCATGCATCCAGCGGTGTTCCATGGCGACGTGGATGAACTGTTCCGGGACGCGTCCGAACACTTCGTCCAGGACCTGGCGCACGCGCCGGTTGTAGGACTCGACCTCGTCCACGGATGGCCAGTCCGAGGGCTGGTCCTGCTCCGCCGATCCTTCGGGCGGATCGATGCCGAACGCGAAGAGCCGGTCGAAAGTGGGATGGAAAGAAGGCAGGTCCAACGCGTGCCGGCTGACCAGGTTCCAGTCAAAAGCTTCGAGGTGACCCAGATAAAAAACCAGGCGGTGCCGTTCCGGAATCGGGCGTTCGTAAAGCGCCTCGGGCTTGAGCAGACGGAACAGATTGTCCGTATGCGCACGGGCTCGGCGCAACTCTCCTTGGAGTGTGTTTACAGCGGTAGTAGACATAGGCTCTGCCCCTCTGCGTACAGTGTGTCACACAAGCCCGGTCTCGCGCAGAAAACGAGAGGCCGTTTCGCGAGCGGAGATACGCCTCCCGTCAACCGAGTAGTTCAGGGCCTGCATGGTCTTTTCGGAGACTCTGCCCGAGAGCAGCGTGAGCGCCTCGCGCATGCCGCCATACTTCGCCAGAGCTTCGCTCCGGGCGAGGAACGCCGCCTGGTAGGGAGGGAAGGCGTGCCGGTCGTCCTGAAGGACGACTACGTCGAGAACGGAAAGCATGCCGTCGGTTGTGTTGCCGGCGGCCATGCTGACCTGGCCTTGCTGAAGGGCGCGGTAGAGAAGGCCGAGGTCCATGGTGACGGGGGTTCCATCGAAAGGCAGCTTGTAGGTGCGCTGGAGGGCGGCGAGGCCGTCCGGCCGCTGAAGGAACTCGTAGCCGACGCCGAGCTTCCAGCCCGGCTGGTACCGGGCGGCATCGCTCAGTGTGGCGATGCGGTGCTGCCGGGCGACGTCGCGGCGCACTACCATGGCGAAGCTGTCATTGAAACCGAGCGGGGGCAGCCACACGATGCCGAAGCGCTTGCGGTACTCTTCGCCGACCCGCTCGAAGACGGCGGCGGGATCCGCGGCGGGCGGCAGGCGAAGAATGGCGGTGAGCGCGGTGCCTGTGTATTCCGGGTAGGTATCGAGGCCGCCGCTCACCAGGGCTTCGTGCGCGAGCATCGTGCCGCCGAGGTCGAGCTTGCGGTCTACTTCCTGCTTCAGACGATTCTGCAAGAGCTGCGCGGCGATTTCTCCCAGGATGATCTGCTCCGTGAAGTTTTTCGAGCCGACAAGTATCGCGTTCCGCCGCGAACAGGAGGCGAGAAAGGCCGTGCCGATCAGGCTCGCGACAGCTTGCCTTCGATCCATCCCAGGACTCCATCGGCAACCAACGCCATGGCCGCGGCGGGAACGGCCCCGGCGAGGATTAGGGCCGCATCCACGGTCGCGACGCCGCGGAAGATGAAGACGCCGAGCCCGCCCGCTCCGATGGCGGCGGCGATGGTGGCGGTACCTATCGTGGTGACCGTGGCGACGCGCACGCCCGCGAAGATCACAGGGATCGCGAGCGGGATCTCCACCTGCCAGAGGCGCTGGGAATCGGTCATGCCCATCGCGATGGCGGATTCGCGCACCGCCGGATCGACACCGAGAATTCCGGCCATGGTGTTGCGCAGCATTGGCAGCAGCGCGTAGAGGACTAGCGCGATGATCGCGGTGCGCTGGCCGATTCCTCCCAGCAGTGGGATGGGGATGAGAAAGCCGAACAGTGCCAGGCTCGGCACGGTCTGGATCACGTTCGCCAGCCCCAAGGCCCAGCGCCGCGATGCGGGGCGCCAGGCCAGCAGAATGCCGGTTGAAATTCCGATAGCCGCGGCTATGCCGGTGGAGATCAGCACGAGGTAGAGGTGTTCGAGCGTGAACGAGCCGATTTCCTGTGGCATCAGGCCTCCATTTTCCAATCGAGCCCGGCGAGGAAGGCTTTTGCCTCGGGATTTTCAAGCTCGAGGAACCGGCGCGGCTCGGCCATGGCCTCGACGCGGCCGTCGCGGAGAAGCGCGATGCGTGTGCCGAGCGCGAGGGCCTCGCGAACATCGTGGGTCACGAAAACGGCGGTTTGCTGCCGCCGCTTGCGCAGCGCCAGGAACTGCTTCTGCAACTCCAGGCGCGTGACGGGGTCGACGGCGCCGAAGGGCTCATCAAAGAGCAGCAGCGGCGGATCGGCCGCGAGTGCGCGCGCCACTCCGACGCGTTGGCGCTGGCCTCCGGAGAGCTGCCGCGGGTAGCGGTGCGCGAACTCCGCGGGCGGCAGGCCTACTTCGTTGAGCAACTCGCGCACGCGGCCTTCGATTTTTGGCACCGGCCAGCCCTCGAGTTTCGGAACGAGGCCGACGTTTTCGGCAACGGTGAAGTGCGGGAACAGTCCGACATCCTGAATCACGTATCCGATGCGGCGGCGGAGGCGGATCGGGTCCCATCCGGTCGTGGCGCGTCCCTCAACCTCGACCGTGCCCGAGGTGGGGAGAATCAGGCGGTTGATGGTTTTGAGTGCGGTGGTTTTGCCGGAGCCGCTGCGCCCGAGCAGGATGAGAGTTTCGCCGGGTTCGAGTTGGAACGTAACATCTTCCAGGATGTTCCTGTTCCCGATCCGGTAGGACACGCTGTGGAATGCGACGATGGCGCCCATGATGCCCAGGTTGCCCGTAGGATAGCGAAAATGCGGGGCGGGCTGCACAGGCCGGGAGGCCCGTGCCACTTTTCAATATGCGCCGCGGCCGCCGAGCACGACGCGGACGGTCTTTAGCAGGACGCTGAAATCGGTAGCCGCGGTCCAGTTGCGGATGTACTTCGAGTCCAGTTCGACGCGCTCGCGGTAGGTGACGTCATTGCGTCCGGAGACCTGCCACAGCCCGGTGAGGCCGGGCAGTACCTGGGAGTAGAGCGCGAAGGACGGGCCGTACTTGGGAACCTCGGCTTGAACGATCGGCCGGGGGCCCACCATGCTCATATCGCCGCGCAGCACGTTCCAAAGCTGGGGCAGTTCGTCCAGGCTCGTCTTGCGGAGGATACGGCCAACGCGGGTGATGCGAGGGTCGTTGCGCAGTTTGTGCGTCGAGCGCCACTCCAGCGCAAGGCCGGGATGCTCGTCGAGATATCTTTCGAGGACCGGGCCGGCGTCCGTCACCATCGAGCGGAACTTCCACAGCCGGAACCGCCTTTTTCCGCGGCCGATTCTGGTGTGGACAAAAAAGACCGGGCCTGGGGAATCGATGGCGATGGCCGAGGCGATCAGCAGCCCCAGGGGCAATGCAAGAAGCCCGAGCAGCAGCGCGAAGACCACATCGAAGACGCGCTTGAATCGCCGGGGACGCGGGCAAAGAAGGCCCGTTCGCTGTTGGACAACTTGAGCGGGCGCCCCGTATGCCGGGGCGGGTTTTACGAACGTGCTCATGCTGGCTGCTTGTTCCGCGCCGAGAGAGTGTTATTTCTCACCGTACCATACAGAGCTGACGTTTTCTCGAACATCCTCTCGAACCGGAACTGCTCCTCGTAAATGCGACGCGTGGCGGCGCCGAGCCGTTGCCGTTCTGAATCGCTTTTCATTAAGTTTACGAGAGCATCCGCAAGCGAGACGGGGTCCTGCCTGGGCACCACGTATCCGTTTACTTTGTTGACGACCGCCTCACTCACGCCGCCGGCGTCGGAAGCGACTACCGGCAAGCCGGCTCGCATGGCCTCGAGAATGCTGCGCGGAAAACCTTCCGAGAGCGAACTCAGGACGAAGATTTGGGCGCGGGCCAGCGCGGCGGAGGGATCGGCCTGGTACCCGGCCCACCGCACGCGGCCAGCGATACCGAGGGAGGCGGCGAGAGCGCGCGCGTCCGGTTCGAGGGGGCCTCCGCCGACGAGTTCGAGCTCCCACTCTTCCGATCGCAGCGAGGCCAGTGCCTGGAGAAGCGTTCGATGGTCCTTAGGCGGCTCCAGGCGGGCTACGGAGACGATCCGGACCGGGCGCGATCCAGGACAAGCGCGAAGGGAGTTGGAAACGTCGCGCACACCGTTGTGTATCACATGTAACTTTTCAGGACCGGCGATGCGCCATCGTAGCGCGAGCGCGCGTTCGTATTCCGAGACGCAAACGATCGCGGCGGCCCACTTCGCGGCGAACCTCTCGGCGGCGCCGAACAGGAGTCCACGAGCAAGGCCCATGCGGTCCGCGAAGGGCCAGCCGTGCGCGGTATAGAGCGCGGGCACACCGAGGCGCGCGCAGGCGGCGCGGCCGATCCACCCGGCTTTGGCGGTGTGGGTAGAGACCAGATCGGGCCGATATTCGGCCAGCCTCTGAGAGAGTTCGTGGAATGCCTTCCGGTCGAGCACGGGGTTCACCGCGCGCAGAAGGAAACGCAGAGGCTGGAATGGCACGCCGGCGCACTTGAGCTGTTCCGTGACCGGTCCCTCGCCGCCCAGGAACACTGTCACCTCGTGCCCGTGCGAGAGCATCTCCGCCGACATGTCGCGGACGTGGATACTGGCGCCGCCCACCGCGTCCGCGCGCGTGATCACGTAGGCGATTTTCACGACGCTTCCTTTCTGGACACCATCACCATGAACGCGAGCTTGCGAAAAAGCGCCGAGGCGAGAGCGGGCGCAGCGGGCAGATCGAGCAGCATGGCAAACGGTGCGAGCGAGCGGCTATCGCGCAGACGGTAGCGTATGTAATCCGGCTCGCCGAGTTCGGTCCGGAAGTAGCCGTCGAAAGCTGCAAAGATTTCTTTGCGGGTGCGGTAGTGCGTGTACGTGTCGATCCACTTCAGCTTGTCGATGGCCCACTCGCGGCGCGTGGGCGCCTGTTCCTTCCATGTGCCCGCGCCGAGGGACCGCAGCGCCCAGGTGTAGAGGAAGCGCGCGCGCGAATCTTTTCTGAACCAGTGGGCGAACGGAATGCCGATGTGCCCCTCACGAAACACGTCGCGCGAAGGGAAAATGCTGAGCACCGTGCCGCCCGGCTTCAGGACGCGGCGCAACTCGGCGAGAACGGCATCGAGGTCTTCGACGTGCTCCATCACTTGGTTATTTGTGATGAGGTCGAAATGCGAATCGGGGAAAGGCAGGCGTCCACCGCGAATTTCGCGAATGATGGAGCCGAGCAGGCCGGATGCCTCCGCCTCCGCGCGGGCTTTCGACCCGGAGTAGAAAACATCCGCGCCGAAGATGTCCAGACCGGCCCCGCGGCCCGCGGCCACAACGGCTCCGGCGCCGCATCCGAACTCGAGAATTTTCGATCCGGGCCGGGAATGCGCGAAGCGTTTCGCGAAATCGAGCACGAAACGGTTCGTGACGTCCATGGGTTGTTTTCCCTCCTAATCGAGCAGGTGGAGCAATTGCGCGTAAAGGCGCTCCCAGCGCAGTACGACGGCGTCGATATCGAAATTGGCTACGGCGTGTTCGCGGGCGGCCTGGCCCATCCTGCCGCGCTCGCGGGGGGACATGCTTGTCAGGCGAGACATGGCTCCGGCGAATGCCGCTTCGTCGCCCGGAGGGACGAGGAATCCCGTTTGGCCGTCGAGCACGATATCCCCGACCCCGCCGGCAGCCGTGGCAATCATGGGGACGCCGCTCGCGGCCGCTTCGAGGAGGGTGACCGGCAAGCCTTCGATGATCGAGGACAGCAGATAGCCGTCGCAGGCGCACATCAGTTTTGCGACGTCGCCGCGCAGGCCAAGGAACCGCACGTTTACGCCGAGTTCCGCCGTGAGCGCCATGAGCCGCTCTTCCAGCGGCCCTTCGCCGGCGATCAGCAGCAGGCCGCCGCGCTGAGCGGCAAACGCGCGCAGCATGGTCGGGTAGTCCTTCTTCCACATCAGGCGGCCAACGGCCAACCACACGAACTCATCGCCGGTCGCGAACGTGCGGCGGATCGCTTCGCGCTGCGCAGGATCCGGGCGGAAGCGCGTTGTGTCGACACCGTTCGGAATCACCGCTCCCTTCTTTGGTGACGGGGTGCGGCAGACGCAGACGGTGGAATCGGCGAGCGGGTCTGTGATGCGGTAGAGGATGTCGCGGAGGCGCGTGCTGCCGCTGGTCCGGCTGCTCTCGACGGCGCTGTGAACGGTTGAAATCACCACCGGTACAGGGCAGACGAGGCGCGCTGCCCGCCCCAGCAGGTTGGCGTGAAACATGTGGCAGTGCAGCACCTGCGGCCTGATCCTTCGTAGTAGCGCGGCCAGGCGCGCGAACCCCAACGGACTGGGCACGCCGGGCCGCATGTCCAGCGAGTAGACGGGAACGCGGGAGGCGGCCAGGTCCTCTTCGAAGGCGGAAGGCGGCAGCATCGATACCACGCTGACGTCCCAACCGCGGCGGCGCAGACCGCGCGCGAGTTGGACCACCTGCGTCTCCGCACCGCCGCGGGCCAGGTTCGTGGAGAGCATCACGATGGGGCCGTTCATTGCGCTCCCTTCCATACGCGCTCGAACAGGGATGCGTAGGCCGCCGCCATGACGGAGGAATCGAAACGCGCGGACTCCGCCCGCGCAGTCGCTCCCATTCCGGCGCGCCGCTCGGGATTCCGCACAAGCCACAGCAGGGCTTCGGCAAGGGCGGCAACGTCGCCGGGTGAGACGAGCAGGCCGGTAATGCCGTTGGCGACTATCTCTGGCACCCCGCCCACCGCCGTCGCGACTACCGGCAGGCCCGCGGCCATCGCTTCCATGATCGAGAGAGGATGGCCTTCCCAGTCGGAGGCGAGCGCGAAGACATCGCAAGCGTTGAGAAGCTCGGGCATGTCCTCGCGCACGCCGAGGAAATGGACTGAGCCCTCGATCCCGAGTTGCGCGGAGCGCTCGCGCGCGGCGTCGAGCAGCGTTCCGGCCCCGGCCATCAGCAAGCGGCAGTTCGGTTCGGCGGAGGTGACAGTTGCGAACGCCTCGATCAACGCCAGCGGATTCTTCTGCGGCTCCAGGCGCGCGGCCGAGACGATCAGCACGTCGTCTGGAGAAAAGCCGTTCGACTCACGCCACCGCGCGCGCGCCTCGGGCCGCTCGAAAGCTTTCGTGTCAATGCCGTTCGCGATCGTTTCGGGCTCGATGCCATAGACCGCGCGGACGGAGCGCGCCACCTCGCCTGCAATCGCAACCGGGGTGACGCCGTGCCTGAATGCGTAGCGGTGGATCACCCTGCCGAGCCAGTCCGCTTCCTTTTCCGCGAGGTTATGGACGGTGTGAACCATCGCGATGCCGCGCCGGGCAAAGACAGGCAGCGTGTAGCGGAGCACGTAAGAGTGCGTGTGTACGAGATGCGGCCTGAACTCATCCCGAACTTCGGAGAGGCGCGGATACATGCGCGGATCGAACCCGGTCCGTTTCCCGAGGTGCCGCACGCGAATGCCGGCCTGGTCGAGGGCCGGCTCGAGCCCGCTCGCGAAGGCGTCGTAGAGCGAGACTATCTCGGTTTCAAAGCGGTCGCGATCGAGCAGGCGAGCGAGCGTTGCGACCATGTTTTCCGCTCCGGCGCGCTTGAGCGTCGGGATGACTTCGAGCACCCGGATCCTCATGCGCGTTTTTCATCCTGCCGGAACGCGAGCGCCCAGTGCGCCATGATGAGCGCAAAAATCAGCCAGCCGGGCTTGCGGTGTTCCCAGGTCAATGTTGAAACGCCCGCGGCCCAGACGGCGAGCATCACCGTCCACAGCGCGCGTTCAGTGAACGGCATCACCCACACGAACACGGCCAGGATGGCGAGCAACGTGCCGAACAACGCGAGGCCGATCAATCCGCACTCCACGGCGACCGAAAGAAAGGTGTTGTGCGCCACGTATTCGTGGCCGGGCAGGCCGGGTCTGCCGAGCGCCGGCCGCACCGCCTCGGGATAGGCGCCGGCCCCGATGCCGACGACCGGGTGGTGTTTCAAGACCTTCAGCCCGGCCTTCCAGATTTTCGTTCGGTTGTGCAGCGTGCCCTGCGTGAGTTCCGCGGGAAGGCTCGCGAGCCGCTCGCGCGAAGCGGAAGGCGCAAGGCGAACCGCGCCGGCGAGCAGCAGCGCAAGCAATAGAGCGCCCGAGATTCTCTGTGCGCGGCCGGACTCGCGCCAGGTGAGAGCGACGAAGCAGAACGCGAGCACGGCGGCGACCAGCGCCGTTCGGGACGCTGCAAGGAGAATGGCTGCGATGGCGGGCAGCACGGCGGCGCGGTACGCCCACGGCCACAGTCCACGGCCGCGGTGGGCGAGATAGAATGCCATGGGGATTGACAGCGCCACGGTGAGGGCGAGGTCATTCGGGTCGAAGCCGGCGGCCGCATAGCGCCGGTAGTAGGTCTGGTGGTTTTCGAGATAGCGTGCGAGCGTGGCGACGGAGGCCAACACCGCGCCGCACACGTAAGCCTGCATGAGTTGCGGCGGACGTTCCGGCACCCGCGCCTGATCCCACATGAGCCACGCCATCGCGAGCAGTTGAGCGAAGGTCCAGCCGCGTGACGCGGTCGAGTCGGGCGCCAGGCTCCAGAAGTACGTGGCCCCAGTCCACAGGACAAACATTGCGGCCAGAACCAACGCGAGGTTCGGAGGCCGTACCCACCTGCGCCGCACCGCCGCGAGGAGGCCTCCCGCAAGCGCCACCATGCCGAGGAACCGCGTGACGGTGCCGACTCCGGGCACCCATACGCTCTTCTCCCAGGGGATGGAAAAAACGAAGAGGCACAACAGGAGCCAGGCGGCATTCTCCAGAGGGTCGAATTGCCGGCGCGTGGTCAACGAGCGGCCTCCGCGCTCTTCAGATCGCCAACGGTGCGCGACAGAATCAGAGCCGCCCCGCCGATCTGCACGCAGGCGGCGAGTGCAATGGCCGCGGCGGCGCCCTGCAGCCCGACGGCGGGAATCAAAGTCCAACTGGCGGCCGCCGATGTGGCCGCCGCGGCCGCAAGCAGCGGCATTTGAGGTCCGAAGGCGCGCGCGCTCGTCATAACGTAACCCAAGGTGGTGCCAATGTAGCTGAAGATGCCCGCGCCCATCACAGCCACGAACAAGCCGTTGTACGCGGCGTATTCGGGGCGGTACATGATGCTCAGGACCAGCCTGCCGAGCAACGCCGCTCCCGCCACGCCGGTGAGGCCAAGCGCTACGCTGAGCGCGAGCAATAGCAGCGCGAGGCCGCGGAAGCGCCGGATATCGCGCTCGCTGAAGTACCGTGCCAGCCGCGGGGTGGCGGACTGGCCGAGCGCATTCACGACCGTTCCTCCCACCGTGATGAAGGAAGCCACGGCCGCAAAAGCTCCCAGGTCTCGCGCGCCGAACCGGGCTTCAATGGCGTAGCGCGGCACATTGCTCGTAAGCGAGACCAGCATGAGCGAGACGCCCAGCGGCAGCGCGGTGCGAAAGATGTGCCACTGTGCGCGGATGCCTGTGCTGCCGAGGTCCTCGCCCGCGGAGCCGCGCGGCCGGTCAAAGAGAGCAAGGATCGCGATTCGCGCGAGCGCGAGCGCGACTACCGCCCAAAGCAGGCTGCGGGTCAGCCAGAGAACCGAACCCAGCGCCGCCACGGAAACAAAGCCGCGCGCGATCATCGAAAGGGCGATCTGGTCCATTCGCTCGCGGCGCTGCATGAGGCCGAAATAGGCGTCGCTGATGTTCTCTGCGCCGAGTGAGAAACCTATGACGACGATGGCCGCGGCCACCGTCCCGGTATAGCCCGACAGGAGCGCGATGGCGGCGATGCCGGCGAGGGAAAGTGTGGTAGCGCCGAGGCGGACGGCGAGGTAGTCGTGGAACGGATGCTGCCGTTGAATGTCGGTTGCCAGGACCGCGCGCAGGTTCAGGTGAGAAAGCATGGCCGCCGGCATGGCGACAGCGACGGCGAGCGCGTACTGCCCCAGCATTTCCACGCCGCCCAGTTTTGCGATCAGGCTCAGGATCGCCCACTGGCTGCCGCCGTAGACCGCGTTGCCCGCGATCGTCCATGCGAAGTTTCTGCGCAGGGACAGAGGGCGCGCGTGAGTAGCGGACGCGGCCGATGGGGCGTTGACATTCACTGTTTCTCATTTTACTGGGTCCAGGAGGTTTGCCTCCCGGAAGCCCGCTCAGTTCGAGCGGCATTTTTTCTTCGATGCGTGCAATGTTTACCTGGAACGACGCCGAACGCGTTCTATTGCGGTCATCGGTTTTGGCCGGAAGCGTGCTGCCTTGTGCTTCAGGAATGAGAAGAGGAGGGGTAATGACAACAGAGTCGTCCAGGGATGTTATCATTCGCTACCTGCAGAACGCGATTGCGGCGGAACGCAGTTTCGAGAGCCAACTGAGGAGCTTCGCCAAGATCGGCGACCAGCCGGATGTCAAGCGGCTCTTCGAGCAGCACGCCGAAGAGACAAAGCGCCAGTACGAGCGATTGACGGCGCGGCTCTCGGCACTCGGCGAGAAGCCGTCCACAATGAAGAGCTTCTTGGCGCACCTGTTCGGCATGGCGCCGGCGGCAGCCGAGTTCGGACACGAGGCGCATGAGAAAGTGGTGCAGAACCTCGTGATCGCCTACTCGGTGGAGAATTCCGAAGTGGCGATGTACGAAGCGCTCTCGGTGGTCGCGGCGGCGGCCGGCGACGTCGAGACGGAGCGGCTCGCGCGCGACATACAGTCTGAAGAGCGCGCCACCGCCGAGAAAGTCTGGAGTGCTTTGCCAGAGTGTGCTCGGGAATCGTTTTACAAACAGACCCACGGCAGAATCGTGGGGGGCGGAGGCGCCGTTTGATCGCGGCCCGGACAGGCCAGGAGGCCTGTCCCACCTCCCTTGCAATCCAGTGTTGCTGGTGCTAGTTTACGAATTAAGGCCTGCACGACATTCGGTCTGGGGAAACCGCATGAGCATCCACGAAGTGTCGAGCTTCGCGCGCACAGTACTCCTAGTTGACCCACATGTGCCGACGCGCATTAAATTGCGCAACGCTCTGGCGCAGCACGGTTATCGCGTCATCCAGGCGCAGGACGGCGTCGATGCGCTGGCCGCCAGCGACTCGCTTGGGGGGCCAATCCACGTACTTATTACCGAACTGGTGCTGCCCGACATGGACGGCCTGCGGCTTGCCCGCCGGCTGGCCGCGCGGTCGCCGCACGTGAAGTTCCTGATCGTCTCGGCAGATTGCCAGGATGTGTACTTCCTGCATCCCGCAATGGCTCACCGCGGCGCGTTCCTGCGCAAGCCGTGCGAGCCGCGGCAACTGGTCGGCAAGGTTCGCGAAATGTTCGCCAGGGCGAGAGCCGCCGGCTCTTAACCCGGTCCGGCCTCGCCGCTCCCACCCACCGCTTCGTTCTGCTATTTTGGATTCCCAGGACTCGCTTTCTGGCCGGAGGTAACGATTTGTGAGCAGTACCGGGGCGCAACCCCGCGCCGAGGAGTGGTTTCCCGCATCCTGGAAATCAAAACCCGCCGCGCAGCAGCCCGTATACCCGTGTGAGACGGAGGTCGAGCGCGTTGTCGAGCAGATAAGGAAGCTCCCGCCGCTGGTCACGTCCTGGGAGGTCGGTGCGCTCAGGGGGCAATTGGCGGAAGCGGCGCGCGGCGAACGGTTTCTGCTTCAGGGCGGCGACTGCGCGGAGAGTTTCGGCCAGTGCGATTCCGCGACGATCGCGAACAAGCTGAAAATCCTGCTCCAGATGAGCCTCGTGCTGACGCACGGGAGCCAGAAGCGCGTTATTCGCGTGGGACGGTTCGCCGGGCAGTACGCGAAGCCGCGCTCGGATAATACGGAGACCCGCAACGGCACGACGCTCGCGGCCTATCGCGGCGACCTTATCAATCGCCCGGAGTTCACCGCAGATGCCCGAACTCCCGACCCGCAGCTCATGCTCCGCGGGTACGAGCGCGCCGCCCTCACGTTGAACTTTATCCGCGCGCTGGTCACTCGCGGTTTTGTAGACCCGCACCGGCTGGATTATTGGGACCTCGATTGGGTGAAGCAGTCCGCCATGGTGGACGAGTACCGCCGCATGGCGCGAACGATCGGCGACTCGCTTCGGTTCATGGAGAACATCATCGGCGTTCATCCGGGCGAACTGCACTGGATCGATTTCTTCACGAGTCACGAGGGGTTGCACCTGCCGTACGAGCAGGCGCAGACGCGGCGCGTGCCCCGGCATGAGGGCTGGTACAACCTTTCCACGCATTTTCCCTGGATCGGCATGCGGACCGCCGATCCGGACGGCGCCCACGTTGAATACTTCCGGGGAATCTCGAACCCGATCGCGGTGAAGATCGGGACCTCGACCTCGCCGGAGACGCTGCGGCGGCTGATCGACATTCTTCATCCCGCGAATGAGCCGGGGAGGCTGACGCTGATTCACCGGTTCGGGGTGGATTCGATCGGGCGGCGCCTGCCGCCGCTGATCGAAGCGGTACGAGCCACGGGTAAAACCGTGCTGTGGTGCTGCGATCCGATGCATGGGAACACGCAGGTCACATCGGACGGCTACAAGACGCGCTATTTTGCGGATATCCTGCGCGAACTCGAACAGGCGTTCGATATTCACGCCGGGCTCGGCGGTTACCTCGGAGGCGTTCACATCGAGCTTACGGGGGACAACGTCACGGAGTGCATCGGCGGGGCGGGCGGGCCGTGCGAAAACGATCTTAAGCGAGCGTACCAGTCCAACCTCGATCCGCGGCTCAACTATGAGCAGTCGCTCGAGACGGCGCTTTTCATCGCGCGAAAGATGAGCCGGTTGAACGGCACGCGGTAGAATCGCTGGTTACGTCATGCACATACGCCGACTCGCCGCGCTGCTGCTGGGAGCCTGGCTGCTCACGGGCGCGTTCCTGATCCTCGTGCGCATCCACAACATGCAGTTCGTCGACCGCCTGCTGGCGGCTCCCCCGCGAATGGCTGGAATGAGCATCGAGGCGCTCGGCCAGGCCACGGCGCGGACGTTTCTGCGGTTCTACTCCTCGGAACTGAACCGCTGGTGCTTCGATACCTGGGAAATCGTGCAACTCGGACTCGGGGCCGCTCTGATTATTGTTCTGATCGTTGGCGGCAGCCGGCGCTTTGGCATCGTGCTCGGCTCGCTCATGCTGGTGACCGTGGTGATACTGCACTTCGCGATCGCGCCGGAATTGAACCGGGTCGGCCGGGTCCTCGATTTCTTTCCCGCGCACAGGGCTACGCCCGACCGTGCCCGATACGCGAACTTCCGGACCGCATATGCCGTTGTTGAAGGGATCAAGTTCTCCTTCGGGCTCATGCTGCTCTCGAGTTTGCTGCGCCTGCACGGCGGCCACTCAAAGACCTCGAAAGCACGCAAGGAAGAAAGCCCTAAGTGGGTAAGGGCAAGATGACTATCGATCAGGCATGACCCGGATTTCGGTAACTCTCTTGTCGAAGGCCTTGCCAACGTAGTAGCCGCCGATCCCCGCGCCGGCAGTTCCTGCGGCCGCGACTACCGGAACGACGATCACACCCACTCCTTCAGACAAGCCAATATTCTGCGCGGCCAGGATACCCGCTGTTGCCGCTATGGCGCCCGTTGTGCCCAGCAGCCTTCCGATTTTGCGGTAATCGGTCGCCCGCAGGACCGAAACGGACTGGCGGGGAATCAACGGCCTGCCTTTTATGAGCAAACCGTCCGGCTGAACTCCAATCACCTTGCCTTCCACGTGCGTTCCGTCCGGCAGGACCAGCGCCACCTTCTTATGCCGGATTCTCGCATCCAGCTCTTCCCATTTGAGCTGCGCCTGTTGGGGCGGAGCGCCACTTCGCGCCCAGCCGGACACCGCGCAGAACATCAGTGCAAAAATCGTTAGCCTCGTCATCGGATACCTCGGTTCCTATCTAAACCCGGCCGGCCGGAGGATTTGTCATGAGATTGTCACGCGTGTGCAGGGATTGTGCATGCGTGAGTTGCTGCGGCTGCGGGACAAGACGGGGGATTCAGGCGTGGACGAACTCGCGGCCTTCCTGCTCCGCGATGGCTTCCCGCACCGCTTCCGGCACGGGGACCGTCTTTTTCCGGCTGTAATCGAGGACAACCATCGTGGACTTTACTTCGGCGACTACTGCGTTCTGGGCCTCGCTCACAATCACGTGATCCATCTTGAAACTGCTGTTCCCGATGGCCGTGACACGCGCGCCGACCCACACCGTGTCCGGGTAATTGATCGGCAAGCGGTAGTCGCACGTGATGCTGGCGAGAATCGGCCCGATCGCTTCGGGCGGCATTTCCGGCCAGAGCCCGATACGGATCAGGTACTCCACGCGCGCCGTTTCACACCACCTGAGATGCGTAGTGTTGTTCACGTGATCGAAAGGATCCAGGTCTCCCCATAAGACCGGGATGCGAATCACGACGGGGAAACCGGTCAGCGCTTCGTGGCAGTCACTCATGGTCGGAAATTTCATGATCCCGCGGCCCTGCTCTGGCCGTCAACAACGGCGACGCCGAAGTCTGTTACCCTTGAGAGGATATGTCAGCAAGAAATGGCGATAAAGCGCGCCACAACAGCCAGCGCAAGCGCAAGATCAGCAAGAGACTGCAAACCCGCGAACTCGCGAAGCAGATCAAGAAATCCGCGTAAGCGTCAGAACTCGTGGCGGCTCGGCCAGGAGGTCATCCGCCACTCCCTCGAAAGCCTTGAAGTGAGGCGATTTGAGATGCCGGTCCAACGTGTCGCCCGAGGTCCAGTTCTCATAGAAAACGAAGCGGCCGGGTTCGCTGTTGCTGACGTGGACGTCGTACTGCACGCATCCCTCCTCCTTCCGAGTCGGCGCAACCAGCGCTAGCAGTTGAGTCTTCAGTTCCATCTCCTTGCCGGGCTTCGCAAGCATCTCCGCTACCACTGTGAGCAGTTGCTGGGGCATAGGACCTAGTGTAGTACGTCAAGCAGAATGACAAACCCTCCGGCAGCGTTTGGGCCTACCTTTGCAATGGTCTTTCGTGGTGCCGGAGGTGACCATGCCCGATATCAAAGCTGCTGCAAGGAGTTTCGCCGCCGGGGCGATGGCGATGTACTTTCTCGATCCCCGCTTGGGCAAGCGCCGCCGCGTCCTTGTGCGCGACAGGGTGCTTGCGGAGTGGAACGACGTCGCTCACCAGTTCGACAAAGCGCGGCGGGACTTCTCCAACCGTGCACAAGGCGTGCTGTCGGCGGCCAGAGGCGTGCTGCACGAAAAACGGGCGGATGACATGGTCGTCGTGCAACGGGTGAGGTCGGTAATCGGCCGGGTTGTGAGCCACCCGCATGCGGTCATCGCGAAGGCCGACCGCGGCCGGGTCATTCTCCAAGGTCCCATTCTCGCCGCCGAAGCCGATAATCTCGTGCGACGTGTGAAGGCAGTTGCAGGAGACCGGGAAGTCGTACACCAACTCAGCGTCCATGAGGATGCGTCAAACATCCCCAGCCTGCAGGGCGGCGCTCGCCGGGAGAGCCGGTCCGAGCTGATGCAGCAGAATTGGACCCCCGCGCTGCGCGTAACCGCGGCGGCAATCGGCGGCGCGCTCCTGTTCGGCAGGCTTCGCAGGGGAGGGCCGCTGAGTCTGGCGGCAAGGCTGGCCGGCGGCGCTCTGCTTGCCCGGTCGATTGCAAACAGGGAGCTCCGGCAGATCCTCGGAGCGGGGGCCGGGCCGCGGACGGTCGAGTTCGAAAAGGCGATTCACGTTCATGCTCCGGTCGAAGAGGTATTCGCATTCTGGTCCAACTATCAAAATTTTCCGCGCTTCATGACGCATCTGAGAGAGGTGCGCAATCTCGGCAAGCGGCTGTCGCACTGGGTCGCGGAAGGTCCGGCCGGCATACCGATGTCATGGGACGCCGAGATCACCAATCACATCCCGAACAAACTGCTCGCCTGGAGGAGCGTGCCCGGGTCCATAGTGGAAACTGAGGGCGAGGTGCGGTTCGACACCGAGCCGGACGGCAGCACACGCGTCGGCATCCGGCTCTTCTACACTCCGCCGGCCGGAATATTGGGCCACATGACGGCGAGCCTGTTCGGCGCCGATCCGAAACACGAGATGGACGAGGACCTGGTAAGGTTCAAATCGCTCATGGAGGCCGGCAAAACGCGAGTGCACGGACAAACCGTGACCCGCGACGAAGTCTCGGGCCGCCACGCCTGAAGTGCAGGCTTCACCACGGAATGGGCCGGCCGCCCAATCGTTCCAGCAACGCGTTCGCGGCCAGGAATGGGTTGGGAGGCTGGAGGAAGGCCGCACCTGCGACGGTAATCGCTGCCGGATGAACGTGGCGGACCACAGCCGTGGTTTGTGCGCCCGAGCGCTCGAAGATGTCGCAGGCGTGGCGGCCCCAGAGCAGGAAGACCGCGGGCCGGGCGGCGATGAACGACAGCACGCGGTTAATCAGCGGCTCCCAAAGGGGGAAATGGCCTCGCGGCTGCTTGGCTTGGCCGGTCTGCAATACGAAGCTGACGGTCAGGCTGACGTTGAGGAACAGCACACCTTCGCGCTCCAGCCGGTCAAAGAGCTGGCGCGGCGGCTCGAGTGTCAGAGTTCCGCTACGTATGCCGGCTGGCAGTTCCCTCCAGGCCCGGTCGTGAGCGACATACTTCGGGTTGCCGGTTCGCGCGCTCGCCAGAACCTGGACGATTCGCCGGAGGCTGCCGGCCAGCATGCCGGGTTGCTCCGGCCACTCGGCCATGCCGCCCTGCTCGAATGCGCGGCCGGTCGCCCAGAGCGGATTCGGGTAGGGATCCTGGCCTAGAATCACAGCGCGGACGCTTTCCGGTTCGACATTACGGAACGCACGGAAAACGTCTTTGCGGCCGGGAAGGATGACCTCGCCCGGCCGCATGTTAACGTCGAGCGCGCGCGCCCGGAAGTTTAATTCGGTCCCGCTCAGGACGGCGCGCCATCCAGCGGGCAAGTCGTCCTGCCATCCGGCAAGCATGGCCTTGAGCGCGGCGCTCAGTTTCACTAAGCCCCGGAGGATCCAAGGATCGTCTCCCGGGCAACCCTCTCCTGTCCGGCCGCTCGCGCCGGAATGCCCTCCAGAATCCTCTTCAAGCGGTTGAGGTCCTGGTCCATTTCCTGCTTGAGGTCCGATCCGAGCAACCAGGCGATGCCGTGCCCGATTGATCCGGCGGGCGGGTTGTAAGACATCAGAATGCTCAGCCGCGTGCGGCCATTCGAGCCCGGTTCAAAGTGAACAATCCCGGCGTTCTCGACCCGGGAACCGGGCAAGCTTTTCCAAGCGATGACCCTGTTCGGGACCCTTTCGGTGATTTCGGCGTCCCAGGATACGCGGACACCGGCGGGTCCTTTCGCCACCCAGTGCGACCGGCCGCTGCCGAGGTCGCGCACGTCTTCGAGGTGGGACATGAAACGCGGGAAAGTCGTGTAATTGGCAAAGGCGGCGAAGACCTGATCGACGGGTGCGTTGATCTCGATGGTCTTCCGCACATCGATTGCGCGGCGGCCAGCCCCGATCCCAAGAACGCGTCTCAGCGGCCTGTTGGCGATGCCGCGTACGAGCAAAGCCGCGCCCGAAATGCCCGCCGGCGCACCGATGGAGCCGCCTCTTCTGAGCGCCAGGAACAACAGCCCTGCGCCTGCTCCGGCCGCGGCGATCCTGTAGGCCGGGGTCCAGCTCTCCTGGAGCATCTCCGGTATGTCGCCCCGCCGCGGCGCGCCGCCTTGCAGGCCTGGAACGTTGCCGGCCTGCTTGTGGCGAGTGAGCCTGTCGCGAACTTCCTTCACGCCGCGAACGTCCTCGACGGCCGAGACGATTCTCTTGGCTTCGCTTTGCAGGACCGGGCCGTCCAGCGTCAGCACTCCTTTCCGCACCGAAACTTCTATACCACTCGGATGCATGGAAATACGGCCGAGCAGAGAGCGGACACGTTCCACTACAACGTCATCGATCACGTCTTCGGAGGTGACGAGGTGTTTGCTTTTGTAGACCGCCCCTTTTGTCCGGTGGGCCATATCAGTGGCGCCCTGACGTGCGAGCCACGTCGTATCCTTGCCGATCCGGACAGCTTTGTCCCGCAGTAACGCGCGCCTGCGCCGGCCCCGATCGGGATCGAGCAGGTACATCACCGCGGCGCCCAGGCCGAAGCCGCTTCCTAGCTTCAATGCTGTATTCATATTGCCCCCTGAGGTGAAGGCACGCGAAATACCAAATCACCGGAAAGCCGACGCCGGGGCGGCCCGGCGCCGCCGAATGGGTTCACGCGCGATCTTTCACGTCGGACTTGGTGACCAGCCGGGCGCAGCTCGCGCAACAGTAGAAATGCCCGCCCACTTCGACGCCATGGCCGATCACCTTGCAACCGCAGTGTTCGCACACTGGCGCCATCAAGTGAGCCGCGCATTCGAAGCTATCGAAAGTGTGCCGCGCCCCGGCGGCAATTACTTCGAAGCTCTTGTCATAGTCGTTTCCGCAGACTTCGCAAATCGCCATAGATCCCCCCTCCTGATCCATTGTGGTACCGGACGCGTGGGGGGAGCAAGAGCTTTACGGGCGGCAGCCGCAAACCCAGGGCTCGAGGCGCTTGCCGTAGCAGAGCGTGAGGTAGTAGAAGTTGTGCGCCCGTTGCCGGAGGGTTCGGGCGTAGGGTTGGGGGACATGGATTCGGCGCTGGGGAACTTCACACCAGCCCGCAACCCTTGTTTCGTCCCACACCTGGGCGCGAACGATGCCGCGCACGATGATGTAACCGGCCTGGGCGGGGTATCTTGCCTGCAGAGCGGCCAAATCCCGGCCCGCGTCTACCGTTTTGAGTGGCGGATTATTGCTCCGGCCGAGTACTATAAGAGCTTCCCGCGCAAGCTGCCTGCGATAGTGGTCTGCAGCGGAGGACGCATCTGGCGCCACGCTGCAATCGAAACCGAGCTCGACCAACTTGCCGGCGGGGACCGCGATCTGGTCCCATGCGGCAAGCTGGACCGCGATGCCGCTGTTGTCGTCTTCTGTCCAGGCCACGGGCAACTCCCGCTGGGACAGATCCACGCTCTGGACGATGCCGCCGGTGCGGTCGAGTGCAACGCCGCCGAGCACGAACACGTTCGCGGCAACCAGCAGCGCGATCGATGAGAAGACGCCCCAGCGCTTCATGCCACCCGCACCTTCCTGATCCGCTGGAACGCCACCAGCAGACCGGCTGCGATCAGCCCGATCAGCAGGAAAAAGAGGTACTTCGGAAGCACATCCCACAACGCCACGTGCAGCCGTATATACAGGAATACGACGAAGAACGTCGCGCCGGTATTCACCCACGCGCCGATGTTGTGCCGGATTCCAACCCAGATCGCCGCAGCCGACGCCGCAAGGCCAGTCAACTGGTAGAACCGCTCAACGCTCTCCGAGGCGAACGGGAGATAGCTGAGCGTGCCCTCTAACGCCATCGTGAGCAGGCTCAGCATGACGGCCAGCAGCCCGACAACCCGATAGACCCAGGCAAAGCCGGGATCGTCGCGCCGCACGAGTTGAACCGCCAGAATCACCAGCCCGGCGGCAACCATGTTTTCGGCGCGCGAGGAGAACTCGGTCCAGTAGGCGCCGGAGAGCGAGACGAAGTGGGCGGCGGCCCACACGCCCATTGAGACCAGTCCCGCGGCGAGCATCAACCGCAGCCGATACGCATAGGCAAGGATGAGCGCGAACGCGCCCCAGGCCAGGAACGCCTGCGGGCTCGGCATCAAGTTAAATATGACTCCGAGCATACTGAGGTTGAGGACGAAGCAGGCGAACGCCACTATCGCGGCCAGTGACGCGAAGTAAAGCGTGCGTTCGCGGCGCGCGGCGAAATCGGTCAGCAGCACCGCGCCGATCGGCCCGGCGGCGAGGATGGCGACCTGCACGGGCGTCGAAAGCGCGCCCCAGAAGCGGTAGAAGAACATGAATGCGGCCGCGCACAGGGCGAGGCCTCCGAGCGTGGACGCGATTCGCATTCCCCAGGAAAGCTGCTTCTGGGATTCGGTGGTATCGACGTCGAAGCGGCCGGCGAGTTCGGCGAGCTTCGCCGTGACATAGTTCTCGAGATCGTGATGCTGCTCGGGGGTGAGCCTAACTGCGCCTTCGCGCTCCAACTGCGCCAGTTCGGCGCGGAACGCGTTGATGCGGTTTGCCCGCTCCTGAGCCTGCCGCTTGGTCGGGATCTCGTTGTCCATCGGCTATGACAGCCGCGCCCGCACCTTGTCGCTCAGCGCTTTGCCGTCCACGCGCTTGCCGGCCAGTTTGGCCTGCACCGCCTTCATCACAGCGCCCATCTGCTTCAGCGATGTCACGCCGGTTTCGGACATCGCCTGCTCGATCGCTGCGTCGATCTCGTCGTCCGCTGCCGACGCCGGCATGTACGATTCGATCAGTTTCAACTCCGCTTCTTCCTTGTCCGCGAGCTCCGCGCGCCCGCCTTTTCGGAACATTTCGGCGGATTCCTTGCGCTGCTTGATGAGCGTGTTCATCACCTGGAGCTCGGACTTTTCATCGAGTGGCTTCATGGAGTCCACTTCGTGTTTCTTGAGCGCCGTCTTGATCATGCGCAATGCGCTCAGGCGCAATTCATCCCGGGCCTTCATGGCCTCGGTCATGTCTTTCTGTACCTGGTCGAGGAGGGGCATGACTGTTTGCTATTCTAATGAAACCAATACTATTATGCACATCCGAAAGCAACGTCTCTTGACGCCGGGGCCAACTCCTTTATATCCCCGCGCTTTGCAGGCGATGATGGCATCGGACATCCATCATCGGACCGAGGACTTCCGCACGGTCTACCGGGCTGCCCTCAAAGATTTGAAAGAGGTACTGGGGACCGCCAACGACGTTCTGATGTTCAGTTCGTCGGGAACGGGGGCGATGGAAGCCGCCGTGTCGAACCTGTTTTCGCGCGGCGACAAGGTGATTGTGTGCACGGCCGGCAAGTTCGGCGAGCGATGGGTCGAGATGGCGTCGGCGTTCGGGCTGGATGCCACCGTGCTCAAGTCCGAATACGGGGACGTGGTTGCGCCCGAACGCGTGGAAGCGGCGCTGGCTGCCAATCCCGGCGTGCGCGGCGTCTTTGTGCAGGCTTCGGAAACCTCGACCGGCGCCGCCCATGACGTGCGCGCGATGGCGCAGGCTGTTGCCAAGACGGACGCAATCTTCGTGATCGATGCCATTACGGGTTTCGGCACCATGCCGCTCGATATCGACGGATGGGGCCTGGACGTTGTAGTCGGCGGCTCGCAGAAGGCTTTCATGATCCCGCCGGGACTGGCGTTCCTCACGCTGAGCCAGAAGGCATGGCGCTTTGCCGAGACGTCGAATCTTCCTCACTTCTACTTCAATCTGAAGAAGGAAAAGAAGAACGCCGATGCAGGGGAATCGAGCTGGACGCCTTCCACGAGCCTGATTCTGGGGCTCGGGGCCGCGCTCGAGTACATCAAGCAGGTCGGCATGGACAAGTTGATCGAGAACGCGCAACTGCTCGCCCGGGCGACGCGCGAAGCCGCGCTCGCGCTCGGCCTGGAACTGTTCGCGGCGGGATCGCCCGGCTCGTCGGTGACGGCGATCAAGGCGCCGCAGGGGATGGATTCGGGCGTAATCGTGAAGCAGTTCAAGAGCCGCTTCGGCGCGATCATCGCGAACGGGCAGGGCAGCATGAAGGGGCAAATCTTCCGCATCGCCCACCTCGGCTACTTCGATTTCACCGATTTGTTCGCCGTGATCGCCGGGCTCGAGGTCATCCTGGCCGCCAACGGATACCCGGTCACGTACGGAACGGGAGTGGCCGCGGTTCAGAGGGTTTACGCTGAGGCGGCGCTGCCGAAAACGACGCTCGTTTCGTAGGCCCCAAGCGGGAGTGATGATGAACATTTTGATTGCAGAACCGATGGCGGCAGCCGGGATCGAGCTGCTCAAGGCTCAGCCGGGGTGGAACGTCATGGTTTCAAACCCCAAGGAATACATGGGCTGCTTGGGCGAGGCGGACGCGTTAGTCGTTCGCAGCGCCGTCAAGGTCACGAAGGAAGTGCTGGAGAAAGCGCCGAAGCTGCGCGCGATCGGGCGCGCGGGCGTGGGTGTGGACAACGTGGATTTGAACGCGGCTACCGCGGCCGGCGTGCTCGTCATGAACACGCCAGGCGGCAACGCCGTATCGGTGGCGGAGCACGCGATCGCGCTCATGCTGGCGATGGCAAGGTCCATCCCGCAGGCCAGCGCCTCGACGAAATCCGGGAAGTGGGAGAAGAAGAAGTTCCTCGGCAACGAGGTGCGCGGGAAGACGCTCGGGATTCTGGGCTTGGGCAGTATCGGCCGCGAGGTGGTTCGGCGGGCACAGGCATTCGAGATGCGGATCCTGGCGGCCGACCCCTTCGTCAGCCCTCAGATCGCGGCCGATCTCGACGTACAGCTCGTCGAACTCCCCAAGCTGTTCGCCGAGAGCGACTACATCACGCTTCACTTGGCGCTGACGCCGGAGACCCAGAAGGTGCTCTCGCGCGAAGCGTTCGAGACGATGAAGCCGGGTGTGCGGATTATCAACTGCGCGCGGGGCGAGATGATCGACCAGGATGCTCTGGCTGACGCCATCCGCTCCGGGAAGGTCGCGGGCGCCGCGCTGGACGTGTTCAAGCCGGAACCGCCCGCGGCGGACCTGGCGCTGCTTGGTCTGGAATCCGTACTGGCGACGCCCCATATTGCGGGTTCCACCGAGGAGGCCCAGGAGATCGTCGGGGTGCGGATCGCCGAGCAGATGGTGGAGTATCTGAAAAACGGCGTCGCGATCAACGCGGTGAACATGCCGGCGTTGACGCCGGAGCAGTACCGGAATGTAGGCCCTTACATTGCGCTGGCCGAACGTCTGGGCAGCCTGGCCGCCCAGATAGCGGCCGGAAATCCGAAGAGCGTCCGGCTGGTTTACTCGGGGAGGATCGGGGATGGCAGCACGCACCTGATCCGGAACGCCGGACTGGTGGGCATGCTGAACCGGTGGCTTTCGCACCGTGCCACGCTGGTGAACGCGATGCAGCTTGCGACGCAGCGGGCACTTGCGGTGGAGGAGCGCCATGCCGGTAAGGCGGCGCATGTGGATTCGGTCACGCTGGAACTGACGACCGATTCCGGCGTAATCACATTGGAAGGCGCCGTCGTGCTCGGCAGGCCGCGCCTGATGCAGGTGGACGGTATCCATTGCGAGGCGCCGCTGACGGGTTCCCTTCTCTTCATGAAGAACCAGGATGTGCCTGGGGTGATCGGTCACGTCGGAACGGTGCTCGGCCGCAATGGAGTGAATATCGCGAACTTCTCGCTGGGCCGCCGGGACGATCCGCCGAAACCGGGCGAGCCGCTGGAGGCGCTCGCCGTGGTGGAGACGGACGGCCGCGTGCCCGATAGCGTCATCGCTCAACTCAAGCAGAACCCGGCCGTCAAAGTGGCCCGCGCCGTCGATCTTGGATGAGTTCGGATCGAGATACAGAGAAGACGTTCAGCGGGGCAGGTTCGGTGTACCCGGCCGGCCCCGATCACACGTCTCACGAAGTGAGAAAAACCCTTGCAGGCAGCGGTTTTTCGCGCGTCCGGCCTTTGCAACCGTAGTGTGCCTCTGATAGTATAGGTAAGGACGGACGCCCACGAGTTGCTCCCCCAAATCCCAACCAACGGAGTTAACAACACTCTCGAATGAGTTTTACAGTCTTTCTAGGTAACCTCCCTGTCTGGGTGACAGCTGACGACATTCAGTCGTGGCTCAACTCAGAAAGCCTGGTCGCGGACGCGATCAAGGTAATTCGCAACCCTGAGACGCAGGAATCCAAAGGCTTCGCATTTATCGACGCTCCCAATCAGGAAGAGATGCAGGCGATCATCCGCCGGTTTGATCGTGCGCCTCTTGAGGGCAGACTGCTTCGAGCGAACCCCGCTCAGCCGCCGAAGCCCAAGTCTCAGATGAAGACTGCCGATGATCGGGGCCCACACGGTCCTCGCCGGCACAACAAGAAGGGCAGGCCGGGTACGGAAGCCCCGAAGAGCGCGTTCGCGGCGGAGCTCGCGAAGGCACTGTGACCGCTCACGCTGGCTGGCGCTGAATAGCCCGGCACAGCGTGGGTGCAGACTATACAACCGGCAGCCGCCCGGCAGCCGGTACCGATTCACGGTTAACAGCCCATCAATATCCTTTCCAAAACCCCCGTGTTGTCCGCATTTCTGGGTAGCGCGGTCCAAATTTCGTGGTATCCTGCATCGAATAGTGATATACTCAACGCGCGGGATGAAAATTACGTTTTATTAATTTTTATCTCTCGCCGGGTTCGGCCGGTGGGTTGTTCCCGCGTCTTGGCCGTGGTAGCGGCAGGCTCATACGTCGCCCGGAAGGCGGTTTTCGCTCCCCGGGTGGTCTGTTCATTCGGACCGGCAGTCGCGGTTCGGGGCGGCGGCCGGTGAAGGATGAGGGTGTGTGATGACGAATATTCTGATTATCCGTGCTTTTTTTGTTCTGCTTCTGGGGTTGGTGGGCTACTTTCTTTCGCCCTTCGACAATGCCGCGAGCCTGACGTTAGCACAACGGATAGCGGGCGGCCTGGCTGGGCTGGCGGTAGGAATCGGCATCGTTTTTTTTGAGATGCGGGTGAGAGAGGTCAGCCTGAAGCGGCTGATCGGTTCGGCCATCGGCTCTATTCTGGGCATCGTCGGCGCGGTACTGATGGCGGTTGTCTTCCAGTGGGCGCTGCGCGAGAATCATCCCATCCTGCCGTTCCTGCAGATTCTCGTTTTGTTGTGGATGACGTATATCGGGCTCGTCGTCGGAGCGAACAAGGGGGAGCTGCTGAACCTGGCTGCTCTGGGTGGCGTTTTCGGCGGCGAGAAGACGGGCAAGCAGGCTTTCAAAATTCTGGATACGAGCGTAATCATCGACGGCCGCATCGCCGATATTGCGGAGACCGGCTTCCTTGACGGGGCCATCGTGATCCCGCAGTTTGTACTGCGCGAGCTGCAACTGGTTGCGGACTCGGCGGACTCGATGAAGCGCAACCGGGGGCGGCGCGGGCTGGACATCCTCCAGCGAATCCAGAAGATGGCTCACCTCAGCGTCCAGATCCTGGAGGACGACTTTCCGCACGTGCGCGACGTAGACATGAAGCTGATCGAACTGGCGAAGGTCTACGACTGCAAGATCGTGACGAATGACTTCAACCTGAACAAGATGGCGCAGTTGCACGGCGTGGAAGTACTGAACATCAACGAACTGGCGAACGCGCTGAAGCCGATCGTTCTGCCCGGCGAGGCCATGCGCGTGTTCATATTGAAGGAAGGCAAGGAATACAACCAGGGCGTGGCGTATCTGGACGACGGCACGATGGTCGTGGTGGATAACGCCAAGCGCATGATTTCAAAGACGATAGATATTACCGTCACCAGCGTGCTCCAGACCACCGCCGGTAAGATGATTTTCGGCCGCTTCGATGAGCGGATCCATACGGTTTACGACAAGGCGCAGCACACCGACAAGCAGCACGACAGGCCTCCGCATCGCGAACAGACCGCGACTGCCTCGGCGCCGCCGAATAGCTAAGGTGCGAACGCAGTAAGCGCTGCCACAGCTCCGAATTAAGGATACAATCAAAGTCTCGAATGAAAGTAGCGGTCATACTACCCGCCGCGGGTCTCGGTACCCGGATGAGCCGAACTTCGGCCGAAAAGAGCGGCACAAGCCGCAAGCAGTTCATGCTGCTGGATGGGGCGCCCATCCTTTTGCACACGATCCGGAAGTTCGTTTCGATTCCCACGATCTCGGAGATCGTCGTGGCGCTGCGCGCCGAGGACATGGAGTGGTTCGGGGAACTGCTGCGGCACGAGGCCCTGCCCACGCCGGTCCGGTTGGTGGAAGGCGGTGACACGCGCCAGCAGTCGGTAGAGAACGCGCTGGCGGTGCTGGCCCCGGACACCGACCTGGTAGCCGTACACGACGCTGTGCGGCCCTTCATCGACCGCGCCACCATAGAGAAGGTGATCGAGGAGGCGGCCGGCACGGGCGCCGCGATTGTCGGTATCGTTCCCGTGGACACCGTGAAGCAGGTAAAGAAGAACAAGATTCACGGCACGCTTCCGCGCGAGCGGCTGACGCTGGCCCAGACCCCCCAGGTCTTTCGCCACGAACTGCTGAGAGAAGCGTTTGCGAAAGCGCGGCTGGACGATTTCATCGGCACTGACGAGTCCAGCCTCGTCGAGCGGCTCGAGAAGGTGGAAGTTTCGGTCGTGCTCGGCAGCGACCGAAACATCAAAATCACGAAGCCCTCGGACATGGACTTGGCCAGACTTTTCCTGTCCGAAGAGGCGGCGCAAATCAAGGCGTCCTGAGTGCTCGAGTACCGTACCGGCATCGGTTGGGACGTTCACCGGCTTGTGCCGGGACGACCGCTGATCCTGGGTGGCGTCAAAGTGCCGTCCGAGTTCGGCCTGGACGGGCATTCCGATGCCGACGTGCTGGCGCATGCAGTGACGGACGCCCTGCTCGGGGCGGCCGCACTGGGTGATATCGGAATGCATTTTCCAGACACCGACCCGCGCTGGGCCGGCGCCGACAGCCTGGTTTTCCTCCGGCATGCACTTGCGCTCGCCGTTGACCGGGGTTTCCAGCCCGTAAATGTAGACTCCACGATCATCCTGGAAAAGCCGAAGCTCAGGGATTACCGGGCCGCTATTCGCGACAGCCTGGCTGTGGCGCTGGGCCTTGATGTGGAGCGGGTGTCGGTGAAATTCAAGACGGCGGAGAAATTGGGGCCGGTGGGCGAGGGCCGGTCCGCCGAGGCGCAGGCGGTTGTGACGCTGGTGCGCGAAGCTTTGCGGCCGTAGTTTTCCTTCCCTTGCAGGTTCAAACGGTGTAAAATAGTCCACCGGCAACGTACAATGGTGGTTGCCCTGCATGCTACCTGGTTACCAACCGGCGTTTTTTCTTGCGGCTAGCGCCATCCAGCAATTCAAGCGAGCGCTGTTCGACAACACGTTCAGCGACATCCACCAGCTCGAGTGGTTCGACTGGGCGATTCTGATTCCTTATTTCGGCCTGCTGATTATCCTTTCCGTATACGGCATACACCGGTACGAGATCATTCGCACTTATTTCAAATACCGCAAGAAGCTGCCGAAGGAAGCGCCTGCCCGGTTCGAGCAGTTGCCGCCGGTCACGATCCAGTTACCCCTATACAACGAACGATACGTCGTGGGGAGACTGATCGAGGAAGTCTCGAAGATTGAGTACCCGCGCCACCTTTTACAGATCCAGGTGCTTGACGACTCGACGGACGATACGCACGCCTATGCCGAAGGACTGGTTGCGCAGTACCGGGCGGCGGGTGTGCCGATCGAATACCACCACCGCACGAACCGCGAGGGTTTCAAGGCGGGTGCCCTCCAGGAAGGCCTGAAGACAGCGACAGGCGAATTGGTTGCGATTTTCGACGCGGATTTTGTGCCGCCGGCCGATTTTCTGACGCGGACTGTCCACTTTTTCACGGACCCGGCAGTCGGCACGGTACAGACGCGGTGGAGCTATCTGAACCGCGAATTCAACGTGCTGACCGAAGTTCAGGCGATGCTGCTGGACGGCCACTTCGTTCTCGAGCACGGGGCGCGCTTCGGCCGCGGGCTTTTCTTCAACTTCAACGGGACCGGCGGGATCATGCGGCGCAGGATGATCGAAGACTCCGGCGGGTGGCAACACGACACGCTGACAGAGGACTCGGACCTGAGCTACCGGGCGCAGTTGAAGGGGTGGAAATTCGTCTACCTGCCGGCACTCGATTGCCCGTCGGAACTGCCTGTCGAGATGTACGGATTCCAGGTGCAGCAGTCGCGATGGGCCAAGGGCCTGACGCAGGTGGCGAAGAAAATGCTGCCGGCGATTCTTAGGGCGGACATTCCGTTGCGGCTGAAATTCGAAGCGATTATGCACCTGACGCCGAACATCAGTTACCCGATGATGATGGTGGTGTCGGCGCTGATGCTGCCGGTGATGATCGTCCGGTTCTACATGGGCTGGTTTCAGATGGTGTTCCTGGACCTGCCGCTGATTGTGGCATCATTTTGGTCGATTTCGGTGTTCTATATCCTCGCGGAGCGCGAGCTTTACCCGCGGAACTGGAAACGGGCGGTCTTTTTGTTGCCGGCCCTGCTGGCTGTCGGGGTTGGCCTGACTGTGATCAATACCCGGGCGGTGATCGAGGCGCTGCTGGGAGTTCAGACGAGTTTCGTGCGAACGCCGAAGTACGCCATTGACGGGCGGCAAGCCAGCGCCGCGCCGGTCAAGTACCGCCGCAGGAGCGGGTTGCTGCCGTTCATCGAGATCGGAATCGGCAGTTACTTTCTGTGCATGGTGCTGTTTGCGATCGACGTAAATAACTACTTTTCGTTGCCTTTTCTGCTTCTCTTCGTGGGTGGGTATTATTGGGCCGGGTTTGCGACGCTGATTCAGGAATACCGGGACCGAGTAAGGGCGGCCCGGGCGCGGCGGCTTGCGGTCGAAGCCGCGCACTCGTAGGAGCGGTCCTGCCCGCGGCCTGGCCTGTGCCACACTCGGTGCATCAGGCGACGCGCCGGTCACCCTGAAGCAGGCGTTCGATCTCCCTTTTCAGGGCGTCCAGGCGGAAGGGTTTTTGCAGAAACGGAACACCGGCCGGAGGCATGTTTTCGGCGTATCCCGACATATATAGGACGCGGATGCCCGGCCGGCGCCTGGTCAACTCGCGGGCGAGTTCGTATCCGTCCATTTCCGGCATCTTGATATCGGTGAGCAGCAGTTGGATGCGGTCTCCCTCCGCATCGGCAACCGCCAGGGCCTCCGGACCGCTCTGGGCCTCCCAAACGGAGTAGCCTTCGAGCCGAAGGGCGCGGCACAGCATCCGCCGCAAGTCACCCTGGTCGTCAACCAGGAGAATGCCTGCCTCGTGCCTCTTGGGGGCTGGGCCGGGCAGGCGGCTGCCCGTGGACTGCACCGGACGGCGGCAATCATCCGAGGAACTAAGCCATCTCGAAACCATATGATCTCCCGTCCCCTTCCATGAAAATTAAGTCTACGGATCGCGTCTGCCCAACGTAACTGGGAAAATCCCTAGTTTTTTGAATGGCCATATTTATGATCCGATGATGCCGTGATCAATCGCCCATTTCGTCAGCTCGGCGGTGCTATGGATGGCGAGTTTCTGACTAATTCCCGATTTGTGGAACTCGACCGTCTTAACTGAGATATGCAAAATCGCGGCGATTTCCTTGGTGCTGCGTCCTTTTGCGACGAGCTGCAACACCTCGCGCTGGCGTGAAGTCAGGTCTCCCGTGCGTTTGCCGAAAGCCGGAGGCGCGGCCACGAGCGGCGTCATATAAACGCGACCGGCAAGCACCTCGTTGATGGCGCACACCAGCTCAGAGGCGGCGGAACGTTTCAGGACATATCCCGATCCGCCGGCGCGAAAGGCTTCGGCGACGTAGTCCGGATCGGAATGCATGGTGACGAAGACGATTTTGACGCCGGGCAGCGCCTCCTTGAGTGACTTTGCGGCATCGATGCCGTTCAACAAGGGGAGCGAGATATCGAGCAGAACGACATCGGGTTTGAGGCGCTCGGCCATGCTTACGAGGACGCGGCCATCGGTGGCCGTCCCGGCTACCTCGAACTCGGGCTCAAGCAGTTTGCGGAGACCGGCGGCGACGAGCGCGTGATCGTCCGCAAGCAGGAGGCGAACGCGGTTCATGCCGCCTCCGTGCAGAAGGGAATGCGCACTTCGATTTCGGCGCCATGGCCGGGCCCTGATTTCACGTCAAACGAACCGCCGGCAAGCCGGACGCGTTCGCCCATACCCACGATTCCCAATCCCCTGAGGTGGGCAGAGGCGGGATCGAAGCCCACGCCCCAGTCTTTGACCGTCAGAACGGCGGAGCCGGCGCCAACCTGGAGCGAGACGGCGGCGCGCTTAGTCCTGGCGTGCTTGGAGACGTTGCGCAGGGCCTCCTGAGCGACGCGGTAGAGACAAAGGGAGATTTCCGGAGGGAGCTTTTCAGGCGTGCCGGTGTGCGAAAAACTGACCGCGATTCCTTCGCGCCTCTTGAACTGCTCACAGTAAGACCGGAGAGCAGGCGCAAGGCCCAAATCGTCCAGGATGGAGGGGCGCAACTGGTAGGCCATCCTACGGACGTCCTCCGAAAGCTCAACCAGGCCCGCCCTGAGCAGGTCGAGTTCATGACGGAGGGGATCTGCTTGCGGCATCCTGACGGAGATCGTTTCAACGTCCATGGCGAGGATGGCAAGCCGCTGATTCAGGTCATCGT
Organism: Acidobacteriota bacterium; assembly: GCA_023436715.1. Classification (GTDB taxonomy): domain Bacteria; phylum Acidobacteriota; class Terriglobia; order Bryobacterales; family Bryobacteraceae; genus Fen-330. Next base: position 107,331 of record JAEZIJ010000242.1, on the reverse strand, counting down.
GCAACTCGCGCGAAAGCGCTTTGCGTTCCTCCTCGGCCGCGGTCAGCCAGCGCGCCGCGAGCGCTCTTAATTCCTCCTGTCTGCGGCGCAATTCCGCTTCGCGCGCTTCGAGGACCGAATCGGCCTGCTTACGGGCGGTCACGTCCTGAACCGTGCCGATAGCCTGTTCCGCAGCGCCTTCCGGACTGCGCCTGAAGACGGCATGGCGGCTGTAGAGCCAGTGCCATATGCCTTGCCGGTCCTTGAGGCGGTACTCTAGCTCGAACACCTCACTCTCGCGGGCGCGCTCCAGCTCGCGGAGACTTTCCACCAGAGCGGGTCTGTCTTCGGGGTGCACCAGATCCTCAAATTGGGCGCCATCAATCTGCCGGATCTGTTCCGGAAAATATTCGAGCATTTCGCGGTTCGCATACACGAACCGGTGCCGAACCAGATCGTAAACGACCACGCCGTCCGGAACTGTTTCGGCAATGTGCTCGACGAACCTCTGGCTCTGCCGCAGTGCTTCCAAGGCATGCCTGCGCTTGGTGATGTCGCGGGTGCTCACCGCAATTTCGGGGGCCGCGGGATCGCCGGTGAGACTCCTCCCGATTGCCTCCAGCGTGCGCCATGAGCCGTCAATGTGCCGGAGACGGAATTCGGCGGGTGTCTTGGGCTCGGGGCAGGGAACGGTCGCCGCCAACTCGTCTTTCACTCTGCCGGCGTCGTCGGGGTGGAGCAGGTCGAAGACGCTGGTTCCCGTCAGAGCTTCAGGCTTGAATCCGAGTACACGCTCGACGGCTGGATTGAGAAAGCGGATAGTGCCGTCGCGGTTGACCACCGCGACGACATCCAGCGCTTTTTGGATCAGCTCCCGGAAATAACGGTCGGGTGGCCGCTCCTTGTCCGCACATCGTTCATCCCTGCGGTCGTTCATGGCCCATCCACTGTGCGCCGCACTTCACCGGACGGTTGGCCGGTATGGAACGTATGGCACCGTATTCCGCGAGCCGGGGTAGGCTAACCCACCCGCGCCGGCGGCTCTAATTCGATGTTGCGCTGCGAGCCGGGGAAAGCGCTAAATTCCCATCTTCAGCCCGCTGGAGGCTGTCTCGGGGAGATTAACGGCAGTTCACTTGTCTTTATATCAGGAATAGGTTTGGATGCAAAGGGAAATTGTCGGAAAAATCAAATTACCTCACCGTGGATGAGGTCATCATAGGACTCACGGGACCTGACTACGCGCCAGGAGCCGTTCTCAACCAGAATCTCCGGCGGGCGGACCCGGGAGTTGTAGTTTGAGGAGGCAACGAAGCCGTAGGCGCCGGCGGTGGCCACGGCGAGCATGTCGCCCGGCAGGAGGTTCGCAAGTTCGCGGTCGCGCGCCAGGAAGTCGCCGGATTCGCAGATCGGCCCGACTACATCGGCGAGGATCGTCGGGCGATTCGACGGGCGCAGGGGGATGATTTCGTGATGGGACTGGTAGAGCGAGGGGCGGATGAGGTCGTTCATGGCAGCGTCCACGACCACGAACTCCTTGCTGGCGCTCGATTTCCGGTAGAGCACCCTGGAGAGGAGCACGCCGGCTTCCCCGACGATCGACCGGCCGGGTTCAACCATGATGAAGAGATCGCGGCCGGCGAGTTTTTCGCGGATCAGGGCTGCGAATCCGCGGATCTCGGGGGCCTGCTCTCCCGGGCGGTACGGGACTCCGAGTCCGCCGCCGAGGTCGAGGGAGCGGATGGCGCACCCGGCGGCGCGCAGGCGGTCCACGAGAGCGATCATTTTGTCCACGGCCTCGATCATCGGATCGGTGTCGAGCAATTGGGAACCGATGTGGCAGCTAACGCCGTCCATTTCGATGTTTTTGAGCGCCCGTGCTCGCAGATAAAGCGACTCCACCTCGGAGATATCGATGCCGAATTTGTGTTCGCGCAGTCCGGTTGAGATGTAGGGGTGGGTCTCGGCGCTCACGTCGGGGTTGACGCGGATGGAGGCGTGCGCCTTTATGCGGCGGCGGGCGGCAAGGGCGTCGATGAGCGCGAGTTCCGATTCGGACTCGCAATTGAAGCTGTGGATACCGTGTTCGAGCGCCAACTCCACCTCGCCGGCGGTCTTGCCTACGCCGGAGAACACGACGGAAGACGGATCGCCGCCGGCCTTCAGGATGCGGAAAAGCTCGCCGCCGGAGACGATGTCGAATCCGGAGCCGGCTTTGGCCAGAAGCGACAGGACGGCCAGATTCGAGTTGGCCTTGGCGGCGTAGCAGACCCTATGGGGAAGGCCGGCGAGCCCTTCGTCGTAGGCGCGGTAATTTTCGAGGATGGCGGTGCTGGAATAAACGTAGCAGGGGGTACCGGCTTTGGCCGCAATGTCGGCCAGGGGGACGTCCTCGCAAAAGAGGGCATTGTCTTTGTAGTGGAATGAACTGGGCATATTAATTCTTTTGTGGACAGGCCAGGAGGTCTGTCCCACCGGGTATCACTTGACCTTCAGGATGACCAGCGTCTGGTCGTCGAAGGCCGGCGCCTCCTTCGTGAATGCGTCGAGGCTGGCGAACAGGGAGCCGACGGCGGCTTGGGCGGAGCCGGTCGAGACCGCCTTTACCACGCGGATGAGACGCGGCCGGCCGTATTCGGCGCCGCGGGGATTCATCTGGTCCGTGATGCCGTCGGAATAGAGCACGATCATGTCGCCGGGGCGGGCTTCGAGGACAGTTTCTTCATAATCGCGGTCGGGTAACAGGCCGAGCGGGATACCTTCGACACGAGGGGTCAGGATCTCACCTTGGCGGCAGACGATCGGCGGAAGCGCTCCCGCGTTTGCCATGGTCAGGCGCCTCCCCTTGGCTTCCCAAAGGAGCATGAGCAGCGCGACGTAGCGTGCTTCCACCTGCCGCTCGAGGAGCGCACGGTTCAGCGTGCGCAGCAGGGCCGCGGGTTCACGGCGGTGGGGCACAAGCGTGCGCAGCAGCCCTCCGGCCAGCGAGGCGAAGAGTGCGGCCGCGACTCCCTTACCGCTCACGTCGCCGAACGACATCAGTGCGGTGTCGCGGCTGTACTCGTGGAAGTCATAGAGGTCGCCACCGACTTCGCGTGCGGGCCGGTATCCGATTGCGATCTCCAGTCCTTCAACGTCCGGGGCCTCAGTGGGCAGGAGCGCCTTCTGAAGTTCGCGGGCGGCGTGCAGATCCTCATCGAGGCGTTTCTGCCGCTGAGCCACTTCGTTGTAAAGGCGGGCGTTCTCGACCGAGCTGGCGATCTGCGGCGCGAGCAGTGTGAGCATGCGGACATGCTCGTCGGTGAACCAGGCGAAGCGGTCGCTTTCGAGGTCGAGGACGCCGACAACCTGGTCGTGGACCATCAGGGGGACGGCGACTTCGGAGCGCACGTCCCGATGCGACGGGATATAGCGGGAATCAGCCAGCGTGTTGTCCGTACGGACCACCTCGCGGGACTCGACCGCCGCGCCGGTGATGCCGGCGCCGAGCGGAATGTTGTCGAGCTGGACGCGCTGGTCGTAGCGGATGCTGAATCCGTGCCGCAGGCAGTTTCGCTCGCGATCCACCAACAGGATGCTGAATGCGTCGTACTTGATCAGCATTTTGATGGCATCGGCGATGTGGTGGAGCAGTTCGTTGAGGTCCAGTATGGACGAGAACTCCTGCGAGAGGTGGCTAAGGATTTTCAGAGTGCGGTTCTGTCGATCCACGCGGCGGAACAGGCGCGCGTTGTCGATGGTGCTTCCGACGCGGGCCGCGATGAGGCGGAGGAGGGCACGGTCGTACTCGGAATATGCGTCGGGGTGGGTGGACTGAACGTCGATCACGCCGACGAGCCGTTTGCGCGTGACCATGGGAACGGCGAGCTCGGAGCGAACCGCATCCACAGCGTTCAGGTAGCGCGGATCCTGCTTGACGTTGCCGGACATGACGGGTTCGCGCGTGGCGGCGGCGGCGCCGGTGAGACCCTCGCCGAGCGGGATAACAAGCCGCTTGACCATCTCTTCACGGTGGCCTATGGCGTAGCGGATCCTGAGCTCCTTGCCTTTTTCGCTATAGAGGAGGATGGCGAAAAGCTCGTAGGGGACGACCTTACGGATGATCTCGGCGACGTTGGCGAGCAGCGCTTCAAGGTCGGGCAAGGCCTCCGAGGTGGCGGCGGAGATTTCCAGCAGGAAGTCCAGCAACTCCTCGCGCTGGCGAAAGCGGACGGCGCTGGCATTCTCAGACATCAGTTTTGCGCATGCCCGGGCTCTAAAGCCCGTAAGTGCATTGTAATGCTTAGGCTTCCGGCGATTCGAGCAAAACACTCATCATAGCATGCCGGGCGTTCGGCCCCTACTCGCCCAGGGTCACATAGAGCGTGATGCCGCCGCGGTTGACGAGCAACAGACTGGGCTTGTGCCCGGATGCGCGAAGGGCGCTCGTAAGCTCGTTCACATCTGTGACCGGCTTGCGATTGACCTCGATGATGACATCGCCCTGCTGAAGTCCTGCCTCGTCGGCGGCGCTGCCTTCGGCTACATCGACGACCGCGACGCCCTTGGTGTTCGGAGGCAGCTTCAGTTCCTTAGCGACATCGGGGGTGACATTGCGAACCGAAAGGCCGATCAGCGGCTTCTCTTGTTGTTGCTGCTGATCCGGGTGCGGCGCGGAGTGCCGATCCGCGGGCATCTGGGTGAGAGTGACAGTAGCCGGGTGCTCGGCGCCATTCCGGAAAACATTGAACCGGACCTGGCTGCCGGGCTGCATCAATCCGATGTCGATACGGAACTGGCCGAAGTCTGTGACCTGTTTTCCGTTCATCGAGAGCAGAATGTCGCCGCGCTCGATTCCCGCCCTGGCGGCCGGGCTGTTCGCTTCGACGTTGCCCACGAGCACGCCGCGGGGCTGCCCGAGTCCGAAGGCGGCGGCTATCGCCGGTGTGACCTCCTGCGGGAGGATGCCCATATAGGCGCGGGTGACTTTTCCGTGCTGGATGATCTGATCCATTGCCTGCCGGGCGAGGTTGATGGGAACGGCGAAGCCAATTCCGACGTTGCCGCCGCCCTTGGACAGGATGGCCGTGTTGATGCCGATCAGCTCGCCGCGCACATTGATGAGAGGGCCGCCGGAGTTGCCGGGGTTAATGGCGGCGTCGGTTTGGATGAAATCCTCGTAGGCGCCGGGTCCTTCAACACCGATATCGTTCCTGCCGGTGGCGCTGATGATGCCGAGCGTAACGGTCTGGCCGAGGCCGAACGGGCTGCCGAGGGCGAGGCAGAAATCGCCCACCTGGAGCGTTTTGGAATCGCCCAGCCGCATGACGGGCAGCCCGGTGGCATCGACTTTGAGAACGGCGATGTCTGTCATTTCGTCCGTGCCGATGACTTTGGCGCGGTACTCCTGCTTGTTGTTCAGGACGACACGGGCGTCGCTCGAACCCTCGACGACGTGATAGTTCGTCAGGATATAGCCGTTCGGACTGATGATGACACCTGAACCGAGGCTGGTTTCCCGCTTCGGCTGGTTGTGCCCGTCGCCGAAGAATCTGCGTAGCGCGGGATCGTTGGAGAAGGGCTCGAATTGGCCGCTGCCTTGGGAGCGAACCACGTGCGAGGAGGAGACGTTCACGACGGCGCCGGCGACCGCACGGACGATGGGCGCAAATCCGTTTTGGAACGAAACCTGTTGTGACGGGCTCGGATTCTGGGCGGAAGTGACCAGGACCGGCACTGCCTGATCCGAGACCACTCGTGCGGTGGCCAGTGAGCCAATGAGGCCACCCACAGCCAAGAACACAATAAAAACTATGACCGCGGTGCCCCGACGCATGCGGACCATGTGCGCCATAGCATCTCCCCCCTAACCACAGCATACAACCGGGGTGAGATGCTCACGTTGGAAATCACAATTTCGGACGTTGTACTCTTTATTGGAAGGGAGAAACTCCAAATGACTGTGCGGGTTCCAGAGAACAACAAAAAGCCGGGAGTCTGCTACGCGGTTACGGACGACGGCTTGGAACTTCCCGTGATCGACATCACGCACCCGGCTTTTGCGACAGAACTCGATGAGGCCGGACTAGCGGGGGTTGTCGACCGTTCGTTGCGCGTGCTGGAAGCGGCGAAGAAGATGACGCCCGAAATCGTGAGCGCACTGGCCGAGAAGTCTATCCTGGTGCGGGGTACGGTGCGGTGCTCAGGCGGAATTATGAGCGGCTTGACGACCTATCTTTACAGGCTCGGGCCGCAGAACCTCGGAGACGGCTACGCCTGCGATATTGACCGCCAGGCCGCGGACGGGCTGATGGCATGGTCATTCCGGTTCCGAACGCGCGATGTGGCACGTGCGGTGGCCGGCGCTCTGGCCGACGCGCTCGGGGCGCGGGACGGACGCGCGATTCATATCATCGACATAGCGGGCGGCCCGTCGGCCGCAAGCCTGAACGCGTTGATTCTGCTTCGGAAGGAGAATCCGAGACAGGTCGAGGGCCGGCATCTGCGGATTCACGTTCTCGACATCGATACGGAAGGGCCGAGTTTCGGAACACGGGCGCTCGCAGCGCTTCAGGCCGACGGCGGGCCTCTGGCCGGATTGCCGGCGTCACTCGATCACGTGCGGTATGACTGGGCCGACCCTGGAGTGCTGCGCAGAACGATCGCCGGATTGGATGACGGGTGCGTGGCGGCCGCGTGTTCCGAGGGAGGACTCTTCGATTACGCTTCGGACGAGCAGATCGTGGCGAATCTCGAGGCGTTGCGCGAGTGCACGCCGGAAAATTTCGTCGTGGTGGCCGCGGTTGCGCACGATGAGCACACTCTGCCGGCAGACCTGGTTCCCTTCGTAAAAGTTCAGGGCCGGCCGGCGGTGCGGTTTCAGGGGCTGGATGCCCTTCGCAAGCTGGCTGAGAGTGCGGGCTGGGGCATCGAGCGCGTGCTCGACAGCGCGCTACTGCACCAGGTAGCGACGCTGCGGAAGGTCTGACGGCGCTACTCGTCAAGGGGCGGAGGCGGCGCGTCGGAATCGTCGCCGAGGTCTGTGGCGCGGTTCTCGAATTTCGTCCACTGGCGGAGGAAGACGAGGTTGATCTTTCCTGTGGGGCCGTTGCGCTGCTTGGTCAGGAGCAATTCGGCTGTGCCGCGCAGGTCCTCTCGCTCGGGCTTGTACACTTCCTCGCGGAAGATGAAGGCGACGAGGTCTGCATCCTGCTCGATGGAGTTGTGGACGATGAAGTCCCCGGCGATGAAGTTGTGATGCCCGGGTACCGTGAGGTCGAAGACTTCTTCGCATCCCGCCGGGGTGATGCTTTCCACCTGGTCCCAGTACAGATCGCTCGAAGCCAGCGCCTTGATCTCAGCGGAGTCCAGAACGTCCCCGAGGCGTTCGGCACGTTCACGGCTCACATTTTGCCGGTAAAGAGACGTTCCACAATACGCCGTCCCCAGGCCGGCCGACAATTGCCGGCTGGTGATGCCGGACTCCCGCATTGCGGGTACCGCCATGCTTCTCCAGATCTCGTTAGGGATGATGTCCCGGTTCGTATTCGGTGGATGGGAATCCAGCCATCCGCGGACGGAATCCAACTGCGCCTGCCGTCTGCTTCCCACGGCGCCCATGCGATCCACCGCGCGGCGCACGTCCTCTCCACCCGTTATGAGCACGTGAAACTGGTCTCTGCCCTTTGTTTTCTGGCTGACCCGCTTAATACGGGCATTGATCTCGAGGCGAAGCAGCAAGGATTGGACATCGCGCGCGAGCCGCTCACTGCTGGTTGCGTAATAAAGCACCGGGAGGCGCCCGTGAACGGTCTTTCGCAGACTGATACAGCCATCGGTTGCCCAAAGGTGCCGAAGGAAGATCGCGATAGCCGCCGGCGTCTGTTCGAATACCACTCCGGGCACGCGTTTCTCCGAGGATCGGAGGCCAAAAACCCCGAGCTCCGTCAACCAATCGGTCACGGGACTATGCACGCCATGGGTATGCCGGCGAGTCGAGGCGAGATATACCTGAAACCATGTCCGCTCCGCCTCAACTCGAGGCTCCACGCCGTCGCCAAACGTCTCTCGCGCAAGAGAGGCGACCATTTCAGCGAGGTCCCGTTCGTGTGTTGTGTACTGTATCGCGTGACGGGGGAGCGTGCAGCCATCGCCGATCAGGTGCCCAAGCAACGCCAACTCGCAATCGTGTCTGGTTTGCGCTGAACCGGCCGGGACCGCCCGCGGCAACGCGATATGGCCTCCAGGCTGGAGTCCATCCAGCCGTTTCCAGCCCTCGAACGTTCGGAAGGGGTGATTCGCCGTGGCGCGGATGATCCGCCCAAGCTTCGTTCTCAGCTCGAAGACGGGCTTCTGCCCGGTTGGGAAGGCCCTCGCGACCGCCGCGCGCTCCAGTTTGAGGGTCGTCTCGTTCAGCGCCCAGATGTGAAATCCCGCCTTCCCCGCGAGGTCGCGGATGGGCACTCGACTGCCGTCGCAAGCGACCGGCACCAGCGTGTCGCCCGTCAGGCATCCCGATTCACGAAGGTCGCTGAGTTGGGGGCGGTGGTCTCCCTGCCGTACTTCCGGAGCGCGGCTCAACTGGGAGAGCACCAGCATGGGCACGTCGAGTTCCTTGGACAGCAACTTCATGCCGCGGGACAGAGAGCTGATTTCCTGGTTGCGATTCTCGTAGCGGCCGCGGCCGCTCATCAACTGCAAGTAATCGACTACGACGAGGCCGAGGTCGTGTTCGGCCTTGAGGCGCCGCAGCTTGGCGTGGAGGTCCATCAGGTTCACGCCGGGCGTGTCATCGATGTAGAGCGGGGCGCCGGCAAGCTGCGCGGCCGCGGTCTGGAGGTGGTTGCGCTCGGCCTGATTGAGGTAGCCGGCCCGGAATTTCTGCTGATCCACGCGGGCGGCGGCGCAGAGCATGCGGGTGAGCAGCGACTCCTTCGACATTTCGAGCGAGAACACGGCCACCGTTTTCGGATTCTTCGCGGTGGCGACGTACTGCGCGATGTTCATGGCGAACGCGGTTTTGCCCATCGCGGGGCGCGCGGCCAGGATGATGAGTTCGCCGGGATGGAATCCGCCGGTCATCTCATCGAGCTTGATGAAGCCGGTGCCGAGTCCCTTGATGCGCTTGCTCGGGTCGAGGAAGGCGTTGATGCCGCCCTCATAAGCTTGAATGATTTCGTTGGGATTCGCGAGGCCGCCACTGCCGCGAACGTCGTTCAGCTTGAGCAGGGTTTCTTCGGCGCCGGCGAGAATCTGGTCGGGCTCTTCGTCGCCGGTGAGGCAGCGGTCGATCAGCTTCTGCGAAGCGAAGATGATGCGGCGCAGCAGAGCTTTATCACGGACGATGCGGACATAGCCGTCCACGTTCGAGGTGCGCGGGAGGCCATCGTCGAGTGAAACGAGATAGCTGAGGCCGTCGCAGGATTCGAGCTGGTTGTGCTTGAGGAGTTCGTTGGCGACGGTGATGCGGTCGATCTTCTCGCTGCGTTCGTGCAGGTCGGCCATCCGCGCGAAGATGCGGCGGTGCTTTTCGAGTGCGAAGTCCTCGGGAGCGAGGAGGCCGGCGACCTGAATGAACAGCGAATCGTCGATCAGGATGGACCCGAGGACGAAGCGTTCGGCGTCGAGGTTTACCGGGAGACCCTTGTCGAGTGCTAGATCGGCGCTAGACACGGATCTTTCATTACACGCGTCCCGGCGTCGCGGTGGCAAGTAGTATTTTTGAGCCGCGTCTTGTGCGGTTTAGGCTGTGGAAAAACCAGTGGAAAAGGCGTGGGTAACCGCGCGGGCGCGGACGGCTCGCAAGGCGCTGATAACACAATACTTAGAGTATAGAGAGGCAGGACATTTCCACAGCCTAGCGCACGGACTCCGGGGCGGGCACCGGTTCGCGTTCGGGCCGTCTGGTTTTGCGGCGTGTGAACAGCCTGCTAACCCTATCAAGGTAAATAAAGTACACCGGGGTGATGTAGAGCGTCAGAAGCTGGGACACGGCGAGGCCGCCGACCACCGCGAGCCCCAGAGGGCGGCGGGCCTCTCCGCCGGCTCCGAAGGCGAGGGCGATGGGCAGCGTCCCCATGAGGGCGGCCATCGTCGTCATCATGATGGGTCGGAAACGGACGAGGCACGCTTCGTAGATGGCGTCCGCGGCGGACTTGCCTTCATTGCGCTGGGCTTCGAGGGCGAAGTCGATCATCATGATGGCGTTCTTTTTCACGATTCCGATGAGCATGATGATGCCGACCAGCGAGTAGACGTTCAACTCGTCATGGAAAAGCAAGAGCGTCAGAAGCGCTCCGAGGCCGGCCGAGGGGAGGCCCGAGAGAATCGTGATCGGATGCACGAAGCTCTCGTACAGGATGCCGAGAACCATGTAGATGACCACCACCGCCATGACGAGCAGCAGGCTCATGCCCTTGAACGACGACTGGAAGGCCTGCGCGGTGCCCTGGAAGCTGGTCGCGATAGTCGCAGGCATGTTCAGGCGCTGAACGGCGTTGTCGATATCGGTGACGGCCTGGCCGAGCGATACACCCGGTTTCAGGTTGAAGGACACGGTGACGGAGGGCACCTGGCCGAGGTGGGTGACAGTGAGCGGCCCGACGCTCGGCGTCAGCGTGGCAACGGCGTTGAGTGGAACGAGGTTGTTGGAAGAGGAGTGGACGTAGAGCAGTGAGAGCGCGTTGGGGTCGCGCTGGTATTGCGGCTCAAGCTCCATGATGACCCAGTATTCGTTCGTAGGTGTGTAGATGGTGGAGACCTGGCTCGAGCCATAGGCGGCGGCCAGAGCGTTCTCGATCTGCGCGGGCGTGACGCCGAGGGTCGAGGCCCTATCGCGGTTGATGGTCACGAGCACTTGCGGGCTCTTGATCTGGAGGTCGGTATTGACATCCTGCAAGCCGGGCAGAGCACGCAGGGCCGATTCCACCTTGGGCGACCAGCGGTAGAGTTCCTGCATGTCGGAGTCCTGCATCGTGTATTGATAGAGGCCTTTGGTGAGCTGGCCTCCGATTCGGATCAGCGGCGGAACCTGGAGGTAGGTGCGCATGCCGGGGATACGGGCCAGTTGCGGGCGAAGCCGGTCGATGATCTGCTGCGCGCTGAGGGTTCGTTCGCTGCGGGGCTTGAGGTGTATGAATACGAAGCCGTTGTTGAGGGTGCCGCGGTTGACGCTGGAGAGATAGGCAGCCACGTCGGGGTCGCGGCTGACGATGGCGTCCACCTCCTTCTGGTGAGCGACCATGGCGTCATAGGAAATATCCTGCGCGCCTTCGGTCACACCGAAGATCTGGTCAGTGTCCTGGTCCGGGATGAAACCTTTGGGGATGATGGCGAACAGATATCCAGTTATGACGAGCAGGACCAGCGAGGCCGCAAACGTGGCCATGCGCGCGCGCAGCACACGGCGGAGCGTCCAATCGTAGGTGGAGACCATTCCGTCGAAGACGCGCTCGAGCGCGCGATAGAGAACGCCGTGGCGGCGATCGCCCGGCGGGCGGAGAAAACGGCTGCACAGCAGCGGCGTGAGGGTGAGGGAGACAAAGCCGGAGACGAGAATGGCCATGCCGATGGTGACGGCGAATTCATGGAAGAGCCGGCCGATGATGCCGCCCAGGAACAGCACGGGGATGAAGACGGCGGCGAGAGAGATTGTCATGGAGACGATGGTGAAGCCGATCTCGCGGGAGCCGGCGAGCGCAGCCTGCATCGGCGGCTCACCCATTTCCATGTGGCGGACGATGTTCTCGAGCATGACGATGGCGTCATCCACGACGAAACCGACGGACAGCGTGAGTGCCATCAGGGATAAGTTGTCGAGCGAGAAGCCGAGCTGGTACATCACGGCGAACGTGCCGACAATGGACATGGGCAGCGCGAGACTCGGGATGACGGTAGCGGAGACGTTCCGCAGGAAGAGGAAGATGACGAGTATGACGAGGCAGATGGTGAGGACAAGGGTGAACTTCACATCATTGACCGAAGCCCGAATGGTCTCGGAGCGGTCGTAAACGATGTTGAGCGAGACGGAGGCGGGTATTTGCGCGCGGAAGGTGGGCAGCAAGTTGCGGATGTTGTCCACAACCTCAACGGTGTTTGTCCCGGGCTGGCGCTGAATCGCGAGAATGATGCCGCGCGTGCCGTTGAACCAGCTTGCGGTCTTGTCGTTCTGAACGCCGTTGATGACGCGCCCGAGTTCGTCAAGGCGCACGGGCGATCCGTTGCGGTAGGCGACGATGAGGGGGCGGTAAGCCTGAGCGTCCTCGAGTTGCCCGGTCGCCTGCACGGTGAATGCCTGATGAGCTCCGTAAAGCGTGCCGGTGGGCAAATTCACGTTTGCGTTCTGAACGGCCTGCTGAACTTCGTCAATACCGATGCCGCGCGAGGCGAGGGCGTTGGGATCGAGTTGCACGCGCACGGCGTACTTCTGCGCGCCGAAGACCATGACCTGCGCGACGCCGTTCACGGTTGAGATGCGCTGGGCCATAGTGGTTTCGCCGTACTCATCCACGGTGGAGAGGGGAAGCGTGGGCGAGGTAAGCGCCATGTAAAGAATGGGGCTATCGGCGGGGTTGACCTTGCTGTACGTGGGCGGCGACGGCATACCCGGCGGCAACTGCGGGGCGGCTCGGTTGATTGCGGCCTGCACGTCCTGTGAGGCCGCATCGAGCGGGCGGTTCAGCGCGAACTGGAGAGTGATGGAGGTGCTCCCCAGCGTGCTTGTGGAACTCATGTTATCGAGGCCGGCGATGGTCGAGAACTGTTTTTCGAGCGGTGTAGCCACGGAGGAGGCCATTGTTTCGGGGCTCGCGCCGGGCAGTCCCGCCGTGACGTTGACGGTTGGGAAATCGACGTTCGGCAAGTCGCTCACCGGGAGCAGGCGGTAGGCCATTGCGCCGAAGATGAGGATGCCGAGCATGACCAGCGTGGTCATGACAGGGCGGCGGATGAAGAAGGCGGCTATGTTCACGAGGCCGGTCCTCCTGCCGCCACGGTGACGCGAGCGCCCGGCACGAGCCGCAACTGGCCATCGGTCACCACGGTCTCCCCCGGCCGCACACCCTGAGAGACGATCGCGAACGCCCCTTGTGTACGGCCGACGACGACGCGCCGGGATTCCACCGTCATATCCGGCTTCACCACGAACACGTATTGGCCTTCCTGCCCCGTTTGTATTGCGTGAGCGGGAACGACGATGGCGTCCGGCTGAGTGGTAAGTGTGATGGAGACATCGACGAACTCACCGGGCCAGAGCGAGCGATCGCGGTTGGGGAATGTCGCTTTGAGCTGGATCGTGCCGGTAGACGTGTCTACGTTGTTATCTATGAAAGTCAGCATGCCTTCCGCTCCGGGCTGATTGCTGCCTTTTGGGCTCGCTGCCACGCGCAGCGGATGCTGGGCGTGGTAGCGTGTGATGTCCGGAAGGTACTGGGAGGGAACGGAGAAAACAGCGTAAATCGGCTCGACCTGGTTGATTACGACCAGCGGGACGTCGTTGGGTTTGACAAGGTTGCCTTCATGCACCAGGAGGTTGCCGGTGCGGCCGTCGATAGGAGAGTAGATTCTGGCGTAGCTCAACTGAAGCCGCGCGTTTTCGATGGCGGCAGCGTCGGATTCCACGGTGGCCTTGAGCGCGTCGGCATTGGCTTGCTGCTGTTCGTACTGCTGCGGCGCGATCACACCTTCGGCGACGAGTCCTTTGTAGCGAGCGGCGTCTGCCTGAGCGCTGGCTGCCTGGGCGGCGTCTTTCGCGCGGTTGGCCTGCGCCTGTTTGAGAGCCGCCTCAAACGGGCGCGGGTCGATGGTGAACAGCAGTTGGCCTTTGCGGACCTCCTGACCTTCCGAAAAGTGGACGCCCATCAACTCTCCGCCCACTTCCGACTTCACCGACACTGTGCTGTAGGACTGTATGTTTCCGATGGCGCCGATTTGCAGGGGCTCGGAGCGCTGTTCGACTTTGCCCACCTTGACGGGAACAGCCGGCTCAGTGCGGGCCGCTGCTTGTGCGGGCGCGGGGTTTCCGCGTGAGCACGCAACAAGGGCCGCAATACCGGCCAGGAGGATGCCCAGCGAAAGAAACCCCAACCTGCTCACAATCCCCAGTCCTACCTCCCAGTTTGCCGCATTTAGAGGCAGGGCGGGTTCGCCTCGTGGAAGTGACCCGCATCCTCGCAAGGTGGGGTCAGCCCTTCTGGGCTGCCGCTGGGCTTTGCCCGGCGTGGCACAGGCCAGGAGGAGGCCAGGAGGCCTGCGGCGCCCCAGCGTCTTATGGTCAAAAGCGGCGGCCGATGATGGCCTTGACGAGGAGATGGTCGGTTCCGGCCGTGAGGCCTACTCCCACTCCGAAGTTGAACTCCCAATCCGGTCCGAGCTCGAGGTCGATGGCTGGAAGGATAATCTGCTGCTGCTCCCTGAGCGGGTCGAAGCCGGTGAGCGGGCCGAGCGCGCCGTAGTATTCCACTCCAGCCCGCACGAGTTTGGTGACGCCGTAGGAGACTTTCGCGCTGGGGAGAAACTCAAACCCCCTGCTCGTGCCTTCACCGTGGAGGGCACGGCCGAACGTGGGATTGAACGAGCCGTACCAGCGGCCCCATGCCTTATCGATGATCGGCCGGATTTCCCAGGTCCAGGTATCGGGAAAGAATTTCCGCCGCTGGTAGCCGATCTCCGTCGAGAGACTCAGGCCAACCGGCCAGCGCCAGCATCCCGGAATCGCGACGCGCGGCCGGATATGATTACCGACCCACTGGTAGCCTTGTCCCGATTGAGCGCTGGCAAAGGTGTAGAAACCGGTCTCAAACCAGGAGGTGAAACCGTGTGTGACTTCGAGGGTTGTGTGGAACTGGTGATTGGTGGGCAGAGTGCCGTCAGTGGTCCGCTTCGCCCCCTGGATAATAAAGTTCGGATGCAGTTCAACGAAGGTTCGGCCCTGCGGAACCAGTGCCGAGCCGTATACCTGCACTTCGTAAAGGCCTTGGGCCAGCGCGGGACAGGTGCCGGCAAGGAGCAGAGCGCTATGCGCCCATCTTCGCCAACTCATTCAGATTCAGCCGTCCCGCGTAAATCGCCATGCCGAGGGCGGCGTGAATGTTCAGCCGCGCCAGCTCGCGAATCTCTTCCATAGAAGAGATGCCACCGGCGGCTGTAAGTTCCAGGTCTGTTGCCGCGCGCAGGCGGCGGAACCAATCGAGGTCCGTACCTTGAAGCATTCCTTCCTTATCGACATAGGTACAGAGGAACCCGGAGCAGTAAGGTTCGAGGCGGCCGAGCACTTCTTCCGCGCTGAGCCGGGTTGCTTCGCGCCACCCCTTGATGACAATGCGGCCGTCTTTGGAATCGAGCGCGATGGTGACGCGGTCGCGTCCGATCTCATCGCAGAGGATTTCGAGGAACTCCGTATCGATGCCGGTGGACGAAAACGCCGCCGTTCCGACGATGACCTTTCGCGCGCCGAGTTCGGCCAGGTGGCGCGCCCGTGCGGGGCTGCGCACGCCGCCGCCGACCCGTATGAGAGCGCGCTCAGCAAGGAACTCGACGATTCCGTCGTTCGAGCCACGGCCGAGAGCGGCGTCGAGATCGATGACCTGAATCTCCGGAAAGGCGGAGAAGCGCTCCAGCATCTCCTGAGGCGTTCCGCCTTCGAGAGCTTTGTCGCGCCCCTGCACGAGTTGGACGACCTTGCCGTCCATCAGGTCGATGCACGGGATGATCACAGGCACCTCCGGACGGGAATGCCGCACTGTGCGAGGTGTTCCTTGAGATCGGCGACGGTGTAAGTGCCGTAATGGAAAATAGAGGCGGCCAGGGCGGCATCGGCCTCGCCCTCCGTGAGAACACGGCTGAAGTGCTCGGGTTTTCCAGCGCCTCCGGAAGCGATCACCGGGATATGCGTAGCGCGCGAGACAGAGCGCGTAAGCCCACAATCGAAGCCATCCTGAACGCCGTCTGTGTCCATCGACGTGAGCAGGATTTCACCGGCGCCGAGAGCTTCTCCGCGCGCGGCCCACTCGATGGCGTCGATGCCGGTGTCGTCGCGTCCGCCGCGGACATAAACCGTCCAGCCGCTGCCGGAGGCGCGACGCCGGGCGTCAATTGCGAGCACGACAGCCTGGGCTCCGAATTCCTCGCTCAGTTCGGTAAGCAGTTCGGGACGCTTCACCGCCGCGGTATTGATGCTCACCTTGTCGGCACCCGCGAGGAGGATGCGCCTGGCGTCCGCAACCGAACGGATGCCGCCGCCCACCGTGAGCGGGATGAAAACCTTCCTCGCGGTGCGCGCCACAACGTCGGCCATGGTGTCGCGGTTGTCGCTCGAAGCGGTGATATCGAGGAAGACCAGTTCGTCCGCGCCCTGCTGATTGTAGCGGTCGGCCAGCTCGACGGGATCGCCCGCATCGCGCAGATTCACGAAATTCACGCCTTTGACGACGCGGCCGGCGGTGACGTCGAGGCAGGGGATGATACGCTTGGCAAGCATTTACAAATCCAGAAAGTTCTTTACAATTCTCAGGCCGAGCGGTCCGGACTTTTCGGGATGGAACTGGACGCCGAAGGCGTTACCGCTCTCGAGCACCGCCGTATACGGCTCGGTGTAGGTACAAGTAGCGGCGGTGTAGTCACTTACAGGCACATAGTAACTATGGGCGAAGTAGACGTAGGGATTGGGGTCGACGTTTTCGAGCAGGCGGCAGTTGGGGCCGGGTTCGATCTCGTTCCAGCCCATGTGCGGCACACGCGCGCCGTGCGGGAAACGCCGTACCCGGCCGGGAAAGATGCCGAGTCCGCGCACTTCGGGAGCTTCCTCGCTGCCTTCGAGCAGCGCCTGCAAGCCGAGACAGATTCCGAGGAACGGCACGCCCGCAGAGATTGTTTCGAGCAGCGCGGTTCGCACCCGAAGCCGATCGAGAGCCCGCATCATCTGCCCGAAATGCCCGACCCCGGGGAGTATGATTTTCGAGGCCGCGCGCAGGCCGTCTGAGTCGCGAACGATGGTGTAGGCGGCGCCGGTCTCCGCGAGCGTGTTCTCGACCGAGCGCAGGTTGCCGGCGCCGTAATCGAAGATCGCGATCATAACAGACCCTTGGTTGACGGGAGTTCGCCCTTGAGACGCTTGTCTTTCGAGCAGGCGAATTTCAGGGCGCGGGCTAAGCACTTGAACACCGCTTCGATCTGGTGGTGGCTGGAGCGGCCGTACATCACCTTCACGTGCAGGTTCGCGCCGGCGTGGGTCACGAAGCCCTGGAAGAAGTCCTCGACCAGTTCGGATTGGAGGTCGCCGACGTTGCGCGTCTTCACGAGGTCCTTGTAGACAAGGTAAGGGCGCCCGCTGAAATCGACAGCCACGACGGCCAGCGTTTCGTCCATGGGCATGACGAAGTAACCCGCGCGGTTGATGCCGCGGCGGTCGCCGAGCGCCTGGCAGAATAGTTGGCCGAGCACGATGCCGGCGTCCTCGACGGTGTGGTGCTGATCGACGTCGAGATCGCCTGTGGCCGCGAGTTCGAGGTCGAAGCCGCCATGCTTGGCGAAGAGTTCGAGCATGTGGTCCAGGAATCGGATACCGGTGGAGACCTGGTAGCGTCCGCGGCCTTCAATGCGCAGTTTTCCGCGGATCTGGGTTTCTTTCGTGTTGCGCTCGATGGTTGCGGTCCTCACAGCACACTCTCCAGTTGATTGATGTCGTCGAGCACGGCGATGGCGCCTTCGGCTTTGAACAGCGCAACCGACTCGTTGTGGCGCGGGCCGGCAGGCGCAGCGATTCCTATGAATGGGACCCCGGCCGCGCTCGCACAGCGGCAATCGTCGATGGTGTCGCCAACGTAGCGGAAATCCTTGTTCGGGTGCATCTCGCGGATGCGGAAAAGGCCGTCTGGGGCCGGCTTGAGGTTCGCAACCATGTCGGAGGTTACGATGGGGTCGAAGCGCAGATCTCCGGCGAAGCGCGCCAGTGTCGGCTCCACCTCGTAGTCGCGGCGCCCGGTGTAGATCGCGAGTTGGTAGCGCTCGGCGAGGCGCTCGAGCACACCGGGACGGGCGATCCAGCGCTCGCGCATGATCAGGCCGTCGGTTCCGTTGCCGAAAAAGAGCTTGTTGAAGTGCCGCACGACATCTTCGAACGCGGCGTTTCCGCCGTGATCCAGGACGAGGCGATGCGAGAGATCCCAATCGTCATTCCATCCGCCCTGGTTCTTGAAATCCTGTATCAGATCGCCGGTGATCCGCTTTCCGGTGAAGTCCTCGACTGTCTGGATGACGGTGGCACGGTAGGAGTCCGAAACGTCCACCAGCACGCCGTCCATGTCAAAGACGATGAATCGTTTACTCATTTCCAGATCTCTTTCAGTTCTCTCAGAAAACGCCGAACCTGCTCGCGGGTGCCGACGGTCACGCGGACCGAGCCCTCGATTTCGTAGCTACGGTCGCGGACAAGCACGCCCTTTTCCCGCAGGCGGTCGCGGACTTCGATCGCACGCGGCCCGATGCGCATCAGGATGAAGTTCGCCTCGCTGGCGAAGTAGGGGATCTTCA
The DNA here is from genome assembly GCA_023436715.1 of Acidobacteriota bacterium. GTDB lineage: Bacteria > Acidobacteriota > Terriglobia > Bryobacterales > Bryobacteraceae > Fen-330. The sequence continues at coordinate 88,848 of JAEZIJ010000242.1, read as the reverse complement.
GTTCGTCGAGCCCCGCCCGCAGCAAGCCTCGCGCCGCATGCACTTCGGCGACGTAGTTTTCAATGTAGCCGGTGTCCCGGATGGCTTCACGGGCGGCCATCACCGCGAGCGCGTTCACGCTATACGGCGACTGCGCTTTGCGCAGATAAGCGATGTTCGCCGGGCGCGAAAACAGGCAGCCCATGCGCATCGCGGCCATGCCGTATACCTTCGAAAACGTCCGGCTGACGAACAGGTTGGGATAGCGGTCGAGAAGCGGAAGCGCCGTGACGCCGTAGAACTCGAAATACGCTTCGTCGATCAGCACGGCGGCGCCGGGCGCAGCCTGGAGAATGTCTTCGATGGCACGAAGATCGATCACGCTGCCGGTTGGATTATTCGGGTTCGCGATAACGATTGCGCGCGTGCCGGGTCTGATGGCGGCGAGGAATGCTTCGAGCGGGAAGGCGAGGTCGCCGTCGCGATAGTCGAGTTCGCGAACGGCCGCGCCGGCCACCTCGGCGTAGAACCGGTACATGGCGTAGGACGGGCGCATGAGCAGCACCTCGTCGCCATCGTCCACGTAAGTATTGACGAGCACCTGGATAGCCTCGTCCGTGCCGTTGCTGAACAGCAAGGCTTCGGGTGCGACCCCGAAAAACGCGGCCAGTTCCTTCCGGGCGTCACCGTATTCCGGATAGACAGTGAGTCCGCCGGCGGTGAGGCAATCGCGGAGAGCGGCGAGGACCCGGGGCGAGCAGCCGACCGTGTTCTCGTTGAAATCGAGGCGGAGTTTATCGGCGCGGCCACCGGTCGGGGGCGAGTAGGGCGCCATCTTGAGGACAGCATCGCGGGGGCGAAGCGCGTCAGCCATTAGTGCGTACCTCGACGGAGCGCGCATGGGCTTCGAGACCTTCGACGCGCGCGAGCGTGGTGATTGCAGGGGCGAGTTTGGCGAGCGCCGGCGCGCTCAGTTGCTGCACGGAGATCACCTTGACGAAGTCTGCCGCGGAGAGGCCTCCGCGCTGGCGGGCGGCGCCGCTCGTGGGCAGCACGTGGTTGGGGCCCGATGCGTAGTCGCCCGCGGCCTCCGGACTGAACGGGCCGACGAAGACGCTGCCGGCGTGGCGGATGTCCTTGAGCAACGAGTCGTCGGGAATGCTGAGATGCTCGGGAGCGAACTGGTTGGCCATTTCCACTGCCTGATCCGTCGATTCCACCAGGATGATTGCGCTGTTCTTCGCGATTGCCTTTCGGGCGATGGGAGCGGTCGAGAGGCTGTCAAGCTGGCGTTCGATCTGGGCGGCCACTTTCTCCGCGAGCGATTTCGAAGTGGTGAGCAGGATGGCGGACGCTTCGACATCGTGCTCGGCTTGAGCGAGCATATCGGCCGCGAGCACCTCCGGCCGGCCGTCCTCGGCGATGATGAGGATCTCGGTGGGGCCGGCAACGAAGTCAATGCCTACCTCGCCCGCGAGGAGCTTCTTCGCTGCCGCGACGTAGATGTTTCCGGGGCCGACAATGCGGTCCACTTTGGGAATCGTGCGGGTGCCGAACGCGAAGGCGGCGATGGCGTGCGCGCCGCCCATCTGAAAAACGTCCGTCACTTCGAGCAGCGAAGCGACTCCGTAGATCTCCTGCACGGGGCGCGGTGAGGCGACCGAGATCCGCGGCACGCCCGCGACCTGCGCGGGGATCACGGTCATCATGAGCGTGGAAGGCAGCGGATAGCGACCCGAGGGGATATAGGCGGCCACGGCATCGAGCGGGCGGACGATGCTGCCGGTGCGAAGGCCGGGCGCGAGCGAAGACATACGCTCTTTCGGGAGCTGCAATTTGGCGTATGCGCGGATGTTCTTCGAGGCGGTCTCGACGGCGCGGCGGAGTTCGGGCGCGAGCAGGCCGGCAGCCGCTTGCAATTCGCGAGTCGGCACCCTGACGGAGGAGCGCTCAAGCCCGTCGAAATGGCGTGCGTATTCGAGGACGGCGCGGTCGCCGCGTTTCCGCACCGCTTCGAGAATCGGCCGGACCGTCTCTTCGGCTTCGGCCATGCGGGCGGCGCGACGCCGCAGCAGGCGTCCCGCGTTCTTCGATTCAATGACGCGGATCATCGTTCACATCACGATCTTGTTGAGCGGATACTCGACGATACCCTGGGCGCCGGCTTTCTTCAGTCGCGGGATGATGGTGCGCACCGTGGATTCATCGAGGATGGTGTTTACGGCGAGCCAGTCTTCATCGCTCAGGTGCGAAATGGTGGGTTTCTTAAGCGCCGGGAGCACGGCGAGAACGGCGTTGAGGCACTCGCTATGTACGTTCAGCATGAGCCCGACTTTGCCGAGCGCGCTGATGGCGCCCTCGAGCAGCATCCGCATGTCCTCGAGCTTAAGCCTCTTCCACTCGTCTTTCCAGGAATCGGCGTTGGCGATGAGCTGGGTGTTGGATTCGAGAACGGTTTCGATGATACGGAGCTTGTTGGCGCGCAGCGAAGAGCCGGTCTCGGTAACTTCGACGATTGCGTCGGCGAGTTCCGGCGGCTTCACTTCGGTCGCGCCCCAACTGAACTCGACCTTGGCCTTCACGCCGTTGGCCGCCAGATAACGCCTGGTGGCGCCCACGAGTTCGGTGGCGATGACCTTTCCTTCCAGGTCTTTGACGGAGCGGAAATTCGATGCGTCCGGCACCGCGAGCACCCAGCGCACTTTCCCGAAGCTCTGTTTGGCGTAGATGAGATTGGCGACCGTCTCGACTTTCGCCTCGCACTCCTCCACCCAGTCGCGGCCTGTCAAACCGGCATCGAGGACGCCGTCCTCTACGTAGCGCGCCATTTCCTGCGCGCGTATGAGCATGCACTCGATTTCGGGGTCGTCGATGGCGGGGAAATACGAGCGGCTGCTGGTCGTGATGTTGAAGCCCGCGCGGCGGAAGAGGTCAATCGTCGCGTGTTCCAGGCTGCCCTTGGGAATGCCGAGTTTGAGCTTCATGGCTTGCTCCCGTAAACGGCTTCAGGGTCATAGGAGCGGGGCTCCGATTCGACCCACTGCCCGCCGTCAAAGCGCCGGTAGAAGCAGCTCTGATAGCCGTTGTGGCAGACGCCGGGCCCGAGGGCTTCGACGCGAACGAGTACGGAATCCTGGTCGCAGTCCGTGGAGATCTCCTTGACCACGAGGCGGTGTCCCGAGCTTTCGCCCTTGAGCCACAGCTTCTTGCGCGACCGGCTGTAGAACGTCGCAAAGCCGGTCTCGACCGTTTTGCGGAACGCCTCTTCGTTCATGAAGCCGACCATGAGAACTTTGCCGGAGCGGTGATCCTGAATCACCGCCGGCAACAGGCCGTCGAGTTTGGTGAAGTCCAGTTCCATTCGTTAACCCCAACAAAAAAGCCCGCCTTTTCCACGGCGGGCGCCTTTTCCGGATTTTTGTGTGAAAGGGAAGAAGTCAGCCCGCCGCCAAGTTTGGCTCCGAATGGTGATGATGATGCACCGCGGCGGAGAAGACTCTCATGGAAACCTCAGTATAGCAAAGCTGGTCCGGACGCGTTTACTGCACGTACCCGAGCGACTTCAGTTGCTGGAGCGCCTCGCCGCCGACGTTTGAACGCTGAGCGCTGGTAGCCGGAATCGTTTTGGTCCACCGGCCGAGTTCGGCGCCGAGTTCTTTGGCGGCATCGGGTTGGGATGCCACGGCGTTGTGATCTTCTCCGGGGTCGGTCGCGAGATTGAAGAATTCCCGGCGGCCGTTTGAAGAGGCGGTGTACTTGAAGGGCCAGGAGAAGACAGCGCGCGTGAGGCAGCCTTCCGGCGGGCAATCGGAACGATGCAGGGCGGGGCAGGGATACGACTCGCCATAGAGTTGCCGGGGGCTCAGCGGGCCCGGCGCGAGGAGATCGCGACCCTGCATCTGCTTGGGCACGGGATAGCCAAGCGCCGCCAAAGCGGTGGGCGCCACATCCACGAGGCTGACCGGGTCATTCACGACACCGGTACGCGCACTCTTCGGATACTTCACGACGAGCGCGACGTGGAGCAGGTTCTGGTAAATGGAATTCGCGTGGAGAACTAGGTTCTTTTCGCCGAACTGCTCGCCGTGGTCGGACGCAACGACAATCATCGTGTTGTCATACAAGCCTCGCCGCTTGAGCCAGCGGACGACTTGTCCGACGTGAGCGTCATCGTAGGCGATTCCGCCGTCGTACTGCGACATGAAGTGCTCGTGATCGTCTTCGGTCATCGTTGCGCCGCGGATCACGGATTCCTGGATCGCGGTGAGGTCATCCTGTGTCAAGCTGCGGAGCTTGCCCGGAAACAGTGAGTCAAATGGGGAGGGGGGAACGTAAGGAAAGTGAGCATCCATGTAGTTCATGAAAAGGAAGAAAGGACCGCGATTCAGTTTGTCTTCGTCCATTAAGCCGAAGGCAACGCGGTTGACGTCCTCACTTCGCGCAAACAACCGATCGAACTGTGCGGTATCGACAAAATGGGTCAGGCCGCGGCGCATGCTCCTGCGAAGCAAATACCAACTCTCGGCGCTCAGAATCGGCACCGGGCGCGGTATTCGGAACGCCTGGAATCCCTTTTGGAGCCCGAAATTCTCGCGCAGGTATAAGTTCGCGGAAACTCCGGTTGTAGAGTAACTCTTACCGGCAAGTATCTCCGCGAGCGTATGGACATCGCGGTTCAATGAGCTGCCGTAACTGGCGCTGGGAGGCCGGCAATGGGCGCCGTGCCAGCCGGCGTACAGGCCCGTGAACAGGGAGCCGTGGCTGCTCAGGGTCATGTCGGACGGAGCGATAGCGTTCGTGTAGACTACCGAGTCGTGCGCGAGCGCCTCGATGTGCGGCGTCGTCCGCCTCGGGTACCCGTAGAGAGACAGATGGTCCGCCCTAACCGTGTCCAGCACGACGATCACCAGATTGGGCTGCGCGAAGTGCGTGCTGCCGGCTGCGCTTGCTTCGGCAGCCGCGTGCCCCGGCCTGCCCAGCCAGAGGCAGACAAGCAGCAGCGCGGCAGCGAGACCGAGGGCGACTCCGGCTGGGCCGAGCGAGCCAAGCGGCCTGCGCGATGAGCGGGATCGAAGATGCCTGCCGAGGAATACAGACACGAGAGCAACGGCCACAAGTGCGAACGTCAACCCTGCCGCGAGAACCATAACCTTGCCGCCGACGGGGCTGCCGTCCTCCTTCAGTTTCACGAAACCGAAAACCTGGCCGAGGCCTAGAAGAAGACCAGCGGTAATCCAAGGGTTCGTGAGATATCCCAGGCGCTCCGCATGTTTGCCCGAGTGAATTGAAGCGACGAGAAAAGCCGCGAACAACAGGCCCACGCAGAAGAGCACGATCTGCCCGTTCTCGATCGAGGGATATGCAAGGACGTTCGAGGAGAAGGTGATTACCAGCGTGAACGCGCCTCCGGCCTCGAGCACCGCAGTCGTATCGGCGTTTTGTATCCATCGGGTGCTGATTCGTAGTACGTATAACACCAAACCGGCCAGCGCCCCTGAAACCAGACCCGTTACAACATATGCAATTATCAGCAGACCCGTAAGTTGCCAGTGCCACGGTGTGAGGATCGAGTAAGGACGAGCGAGACCGAACACGGAGGACACAATGAATTCCAGCACCGCGTAGGCCGACCACGCGAACGCACCCTCGATAGATCCCAGAAGCAGATATCGCCACAGTCCCATTACATCGTCTCCCTGTGAGTCCCCAGTGTTATAAAAAGTATAGCAGACACAAACAGTCGGACCGGATGAACACGGTTGTATCCGATCCGGAGTAATTACAACCATTACCCGAAATCGACTTATGCAAGACTGTGACGTGTTCTGGTAAAGTTACTATAAGCGCAGTTCGTTTTCGGCAGGTGCTGCTATCTGGGAATCCGCTTGCCGTATACAGCAGACTGACGCAGGGGGGCTGGTATGGGGATTGCTGCCCGGCGCGAGCGTGAGCGTGCGCTCAACCGTACACCAAAGCGCCGAAGTCCAAAAAACAACTACATCATCGTCATTTTCGACAGTTGCCGGTACGACTCTTTCATGGCGGCGAGGCCACGGAACATCCGGAAGCTCGGGCAAGTGGAGCTCCGTTGGTCCTACGCTTCATGGACAGCGCCATCGCACTACAACCTGCTGTGCGGGCTGCTGCCGCACTCGAGCCCGGCGAACGTCTTCGCCTCCGAATACTATAAACGCGACTTTCTCAAGTTCTCCGAGCGGCTCGGCACCGAGGGGATCGAATTCAAGTCGCTTATTCCGAAGCTTTACTTCCCGGCGTTTCTGAAGGAGAGTTTGGGCTACCGCACGCACGCGATGGTTTCGCTGCCGGTGCTCAATCCTAAAACGATCCTGAACCACGGCTTCGACTCGTACCGGCTGATGGAGAATCACAACGACATGCGGGCCATGGTCCGGGACATGAGATTTCGGGAAGGCCAGCCGTCGTTCTACCTGCTGAACGTCGGTGAGACGCACTACCCGTATGCGCTGCCCGACGAGAGGCCCGAAGACTGGCCGCGCATCAGCGGCGTGCACGGAGTCTTCAAGCACCTGGACGACCATGTTGTGGGCGGGAAGTTATCCGGCGGCGGCGAAAAGTTCTTCGACGACGCCAAGCTCAAGATGCTGCGCGACAGGCAAGTGCGCGCAGTGAGATATCTGGACCGGGTGGTCGAGGAATTGTTCGACACGGTGCCGAAGAACACCTGGATCACGATCACAGCCGACCACGGGGAGCTTTTCGGCGAAGGGGGATATTTCGGCCACGGCCCGATCAACCACGAAAAAGTATTTGAGGTGCCGTTCGTCGAAGGTAAGTTGCGATGACTCCGGTCTATCTTGCCTACATCGGGCCCGGTGCGGGTTTCGCGTTTCTTGGCTCCTTCCTTACGCTGCTGATCGGATTTGTGCTCGGTGCTGCGTCGCTGCTGGCGTGGCCGTTCCGCATGCTGTGGAGGTCTGTCAGGGGCGCGCAAGGTTACAAGCATTCGAAGGTCCGGAAGGTAATCTTCCTGGGTCTCGACGGGCTCGACCCCGCGCTCGTGGAGCGGTACATGAAGGAGGGCAAACTTCCCAACTTTCGCCGCTTGAGCGAGCAGGGAGGCTTCCGCAGGCTGCGCACGACGTTTCCGGCGCTGTCGCCGGTTGCGTGGTCCACGTTCGCTACCGGCGTCAATCCCGCACGCCACAGCATGTTCGACTTCCTGAACCGGAACCTCAAAACTTACTTGCCGGAGCTGTCTTCCACCCGTGTGCGGGATCCGCAGCGGATGCTGCGAATCGGCAAGTATCGCATCCCGCTCAGCAAGCCGATCGTCGAGATGCGGCGGAAGAGCCGGACGTTCTGGCAGATTCTCGGCGAGCACCATATCTCATCCACGGTGCTGCGCGTTCCGATTACGTTCCCTCCGGAGAAGTTCAACGGCAGGGTGTTATCGGCGATGTGCACGCCGGACCTGTTGGGGACGCAGGGCACCTTCGCACTGTTCACGACGAGGGCGGGCGGGGCGGCGATGGAGAGCGGCAACCGCTTCGCCTTGGCGAAGAAGGGCAGTGTGTTCGCCGCGGAGATACAGGGTCCGGCGAACTACATGGTGGAGAACGGAGGCGCGCTGAAGGTGCCGTTTACGCTTGAGCCGGGCGCAGGCGGTGCGGCGGCCCTGGTGATCGACGGCGAGCGACATAAACTCCGGCCGGGCGAGTACACGCCCTGGATCACGCTGACATTCCGCGCTCCGTTCGGCATCCGTGTCCGCGGCATCGCGAGGTTTCTGTTGACGGAGACGCAGCCTGAGCTTTCGCTCTACATGACGCCGGTCAACATCGACCCGGAAAGCCCGGCCCTCCCCATTTCGCACCCGTCCACGTATGCGCCGTATCTCGCGAAGCTGCTCGGGGTCTACGCCACGCTCGGCATGGCCGAGGACACGTGGGCTTTGAACGAACAGGCGATCGACGAAGACGCTTTCCTTCAACAGGCCTACCTCACCTGCGATGAGCGTGAGGCTATGTTCATGAGCGCACTCGAGCGCACCCGACGCGGCGTGGTGGCGTGCGTGTTCGATACTACGGATCGCGTCCAGCACATGTTTTTCCGGCACATGGATAAAGGCGGACGTTACTCCCGCACCATTGAGGAACTCTATAGCCGGGCCGACGAAATTGTGGGAAAGACGCTGAAGTACGTCGATGAAGGCACAGCGCTGTTTGTGCTTTCCGACCACGGCTTCGCGTCGTTCGAGCGCGGCGTCAATTTGAACGCGTGGCTGCACGAGAACGGTTACCTCGTGTTGAAGGAAGGGGCCGAGGGGCGCGACTATCTGCAGGGGATCGACTGGAGCCGGACGAAAGCGTACACATTCGGGCTGGCTGGCATCTACATCAATCAGAAAGGGCGCGAGGAGCACGGCATCGTGGCGCCTGGCGCGGAGACGAAAGCGTTGCAGCGCGAGCTGGCGTCGAAGCTCTCGGGACTTCGCGATGAAGAGTTGGGCCGGGTCGGAATCCGCAAGGCCTGGCCGAGCGACCAACTCTACCAGGGTCCTTACCTTGAGGCCGCGCCAGACATCATCATTGGCTACGCGGACGGCTACCGCGCGTCGTGGGACGCGGCGGTCGGCAAGGTGACCGCGGCCGTTTTCGAGGAAAACAAGAAGGCTTGGAGCGGCGATCATTGCATCGATCCGCATCTTGTGCCCGGCGTGCTGGTTTCCAACTGCACGATTGAAGCCGAGGATCCCGGGATCGAGGACATGGCGCCGACTGCCCTGCACCTGTTCGGCCTGAAACCTCCGGCTTACATGGAGGGGAAGCCGGTGATCGCCGGCGCTCCGGCGCGCAAGGAGAGCGAGGTGGCCGCGTGAAGCGGTGGTGTTGGCTGGCGCTGCCATTGATGCTCGCGCTCAGCGCGTGCTCGCGCCAGACCGTGCATGCCACGGGCCGCCGCATGATCGTGCTCGGTGTGGACGGCATGGATCCGCAGTTCCTGGAAGCGCACTGGAAGGAACTGCCGAACCTGAGCCGGCTGCGCCAGCAGGGCGGCTTCCGTACGTTAGGTACGACGGTGCCGCCGCAGAGCCCCGTCGCGTGGTCCACCGTGACGACCGGCCTGGATCCGGGCGGGCACGGCATCTTCGATTTCATTCACCGGAACCCGCGGACGCGAATGCCGTTCTCTTCGATGGCGGAATCCACGCCGCCCAAGCGGACGCTGGACCTCGGGCCGTGGCGCATCCCACTTTCAAGCGGCAGTGTGCGCAGGCTCCGCGGCGGACAAGCGTTCTGGCGACTGCTGGAGCAGCACGGCGTCGACTCGACGATCATCCGCATGCCGGCGAACTTCCCTCCCGTTGACTGCGAGGCGCAATCGCTTTCGGGCATGGGGACCCCGGATATGGCGGGCGGCTTCGGCACATTCAGTTTCTTCACGGATGATGCGGCGGAGAAGCGGACGACAGTCTCCGGCGGGCGCATCGTGCAGGTCAAGGTTTCAAACGGCCGCGCCGAGTTGCCGCTCGACGGACCCGCAAACAGCTTCCGCCGCGACAATGCGATCGTGACCTATCCCCTGGTTGCGCACATCGATCCGGCCGAGCCCGTGGCCCGCTTCGATGCCGGTGACGAGCAGATCATTCTGAAGCAGGGTGAGTGGTCGGCGTGGCTGAGGGTGCAGTTCCGCATACTTCCGGGGTTGAAGAGCGTCCCCGGAATATTCCGCGTTTACCTGCAGCAAGTGCACCCGCGGCTTCGTATTTACGTAACGCCGGTGAACATCGATCCGGAAAGCCCGGCGCTGCCGATCTCGACGCCGGCCAGGCTCAGCCGGGATCTTGCGGAGGCCGTCGGTCCGTACTACACGCAGGGAATACCGGAGGAGACAGGCGCATTCCGCGTGGGCCTGTTCACCAAAGCGGAGTTCCTCGAGCAGAGTCATCAGGTGCTGTCCGATAGCCTGCGGTTGTTCCGATATGAGCTGTCGCGGTTCAAAGATGGGCTGCTGTTCTACTACTTCTCAAGCGTGGACCAGAACTCGCACATGCTCTGGGGCAAGTACGATCAAGACCTGCTGGCGATCTACCGCGGAGTGGACGAGGCCGTGGGCGAGGCGATGAGGAAGGCCGGCCGCGACACCACACTGCTCGTGATGTCCGACCATGGCTTCGCGAGCTTTGATCGCGCGGTACACCTGAATACGTGGCTCATGCGTCAGGGGCTTCTGACGCTTGACGACCCGGCCAACACCGGCAACCAGGAAGTGTTCCCCCATGTGGATTGGTCGCAGACGCAGGCGTACGCAATCGGTTTGAACTGCATATACCTGAACCTGCAAGGGCGCGAAAACGGCGGCATCGTGCAGCCGGAAGAGAAGGAACAGGTGCTCGGCCGCATCTCGAAACAGTTACTGGCGTTCCGGGACCCGAAGACGGGGCTGCAGGTTGTGGACAAGGTCTACCGCTCGGACAAGGCTTTTCACGGGCACAACCTGAGCTATGCCCCGGACCTGATCGTTGGTTTCCGGCGCGGCTATCGCGCGTCCTGGCAAACGGCGCTCGGGGCGGTGCCGGCGGAACAGATTGAAGACAACAACGATGCCTGGATCGGCGACCACTGCATGGCCGCCGATGAAGTGCCAGGGGTTGTGCTCAGCAACCGGCCGATACGTTTGGAGAATCCGCAGCTCTACGACATCACCGCGACGGTGCTCAAAGAGTTCGGAGTGTCGAAGGCACAGGGCATGCTGGGGCACTCGGTCTTCGACGTGAGGGGAAGGGGATGGACGTACTGAACGGTATTGTCGATTCTCTGCTGCGGTTGTACACGGCGGCGATGGCGTGGGCGCCGGCCGGCGTGCGGCTCGCCATTCTTTCTGCCGCGGCCGGCATCGGCATGATCTGGGTGTTCGGCAAGCTCTCCGATCAAACCCGGCTGCGAGCGGTGAAACGCCGCGTGCAGGCGCACCTTCTGGAGATGCGGATATTCAGCGACGAGCCTGCCGTGACCTGGCGCGCGCAGAGGTCCTTGTTCCGCGCGAATCTCGGCTACATCGGGCTGGTGCTGTGGCCGATGCTGTGCATGGCTGTTCCGATGGCGCTCCTGTTGGTACACCTGGAGGGATTCTATGGCAGGGCGCCGCTTCCGGTCGGCCGTGAAGCCATCGTGACGATCGCGATGCGCGGACCCGCGACCACCGCGCCTGAACTGATCGCGCCCAAAGAAATTGTGGTTGAAACACCCCCGGTTCGGATCCTCGACAAGAACGAGGTGAGCTGGCGCATCCGGCCCACCGCGGCGGTCTCGGGCGAGCTTCGTTTCGTGATGGACGGCCGGACGGTCTCGAAGAGGATCGAAGCGGGCGGAAGGCCGTCGTTCATTCCGGGCCGGCGCGTCGCCTCGATTTACGAGGCGCTGTGGCATCCGAGCGAGCCCCGGATCGATTCCGGGCGAATCGCGTGGATTGACGTGCGCTACCCCGAAACCCTGGTGAAGCTGTTCGGAATCAGCCTGGACTGGCTGATCTGGTTCTTCATTTTGTCGATGCTATCGGCGCTGCTGCTGAAAAGGCGTTTTCGGATTTCGGTTTGAGTGCAGGACGAAATATGGACAACGCAAACGGTGCGAAACTGATCCCGCCGCACGGCGGCGTTCTGGTCGACCGCTTTGTCACAGGCGCCGAGCGGCAAGCGCTGCTCCAGGAAGCCTGCAATCTGCCAGTGCTGGAACTGAACGAACGCTCGCTGGCCGACCTCGAGTGCATCGCGACCGGAATCTATTCGCCGCTCGAGGGATTCATGGGAGAAGCGGACTGGCGCCGGGTGGTGGATGAGATGCGGCTCGCGAGCGGCCTGCCGTGGCCCGTTCCGATCACTCTCGGTGCGGCGGAAAAGTTCAGTCGGGGGCACCGCATCGCGCTCGCATGGCAGGGGCGGCCGGTGGCGATCATGACGGTCAAAGAAGTCTATCGTCCGGACAAGCGTCGCGAAGCGGAGAATGTTTACTGTACCGGGCAGGAGGCGCACCCCGGCGTGGCCGCGCTCTTCCGGGCAGGCGAACTGAACCTGGGCGGGCCGGTACGGCTGCTCAGCCCGATTCCGCACACGACCTTTACGAGCTTGCGGTTGACGCCGGCCCAGACGCGGGCTGCGTTTACCGCGCGCGGCTGGCGAACGGTGGCCGGTTTCCAGACACGCAACCCGATCCATCGCGCGCACGAATACCTGCAAAAAGCCGCGCTGGAGATCGTAGACGGACTGTTCGTGAATCCGCTGGTGGGCGCCACGAAGGACGACGACGTGCCTGCCGGCGTGCGCATGCGTACCTACGAAGTGATCCTGCGGGAATACTATCCGGCGGACCGTGTTCTGCTCGGAGTGTTTCCGGCAGCCATGCGGTACGCGGGGCCGCGCGAGGCCATCCTGCATGCGATCTCGCGCAAGAACTACGGCTGTACCCACTTCATCGTCGGCCGCGACCACGCGGGTGTGGGCAACTATTACGGGACTTACGATGCGCAGGCGATTTTCAGCCGCTTCGAGCCGGGCGAACTCGGGATCACTCCGCTGAACTTCGAGAACGCGCATTACTGCCAGAAGTGCGGCCAGTTCGGAACAACGAAGACCTGCCCGCATCCGCAGGAACATTGGGTTCACCTTTCCGGTACGAAGGTGCGGTCGATGCTTGAGGCCGGCGAAATGCCGCCGCCCGAGTTCAGCCGTCCCGAAGTGGCTTCCATTCTGGTTGACGCGTACCGCCAACGCTAGGAGGTTTGATGACGAGCAACGGAACGAAGGGTGTCACAGTCTGGTTCACCGGCCTGAGCGGCGCGGGGAAAACGACCATCAGCAAACTGGTGGAGCAGCACCTGCGCCATGCCGGTTATCCGGTGGAGTCGCTCGATGGCGACGTGGTGAGGCAAAACCTGACCAAGGGTCTGGGCTTCAGCAAGGAGGACCGGGACGAGAACATCCGTCGCATCGGATTTGTAGCGCACCTGCTGTCGCGAAACGGCGTGATCGTTCTCGTGTCGGCCATCTCGCCCTATCGCGAGATACGGGACGAGGTACGCGGGCGCATCGTCGATTTTGTCGAGATCTTTGTGAACGCGCCGCTCTCCATCTGCGAGAAGCGCGACGTGAAAGGCTTATACGCGAAAGCGCGCCGCGGCGAGATTCGCGGGTTCACCGGGATCGACGATCCGTATGAGCCGCCTCTCAAGCCCGAGGTGGAGTGCCGGACCGATCTCGAAAACGTCGCCGACAGCGCTGAGAAGGTGATTGCCGCGCTTGCTAACCGCGCCTACTTACGCCCGGATCGCGCGATGGCGGCCGGGGGGAAAAAGCTATGCTGAAACCGACAATTACCCTGAAGTCAGCCCTCTGGTCCAGGGTGAAAAAGTGCGCCGACGCCGGCGGCTATAGTTCCCCGCAGGAATTCGTCGAGCATGTACTCGAAAGAGAGATTCGAAAGCTCGACGATGCGGAATCGGAAGAGGAAATCGCCCGCAAACTGAAAGGGCTGGGTTATCTGGATTGAGGCGGGCCACAGGGACGTGGCCCGCCGCCAAAAAACCTACGGCGCCAAAACGACGATAAACCCGTCGGAATAGCCGCCGCCGTACGTTCCCTGGAATGCGTTCGGGGTGGGGGAAACGCCCTTGGGGCCCGCAATGCCTCCCACGTAGATGCTTCCGTCTTTGCCGGCTGCAATCGAATAACCGGCGTTAAGCCCGGTCTGCCCAATGTAAGTCGAGTAAGTGAGTACGCCGGAAGGGTCCAGCTTGGCGACGAAGATATCGACGCCCCAGCCCCATTCCCGTTGATGCGCGTCGCCCGTGACCGGAAAGTCTCCTGACATGGTGTACCCGGTCAGGTACGCGTTGCCGTCGGGGTCCGATGCAATCCCATACGCCACGTCGCCACCGGAACCGCCGAGGTAAGTGAGGTAACTGATAAAAGACTCCGGCGGTGCGGCCGTATCCACCTTCGCGATGAACACATCGGCGTTGCCCTTCAGCGAAAGCTGGTGTGCGCCGAGCGTGGTGGGAAGATCCGTGGAAAGTGTGTAGCCCGTGACCACGAGCTTGCCGGCGGGATCGACAGTGATCGCCTGCACCTGATCGAAGCCGCTGCCGCCGAGATAGGTCGTGTAGACCAGCGACGGCTCTCCGGATTTCGTCAGGTCCATCTGCCCTATGACCGCGTCAACTCCGCCGAAAGACTCGTGGCTGTAGGGGTTCCCCGCCCACGGGAAGGTGAGGGAATCCGTGGTGGCGGCGAAGAATACCTTTCCGTCCGGCGTGACCGCGATCGCCTCGCCATAGTCGGTGAGCTCGCCGCCGAGGTAGGTGCTGTACTCGAGCGAATTGGATTCCACGTTCGGATTCAGCTTGGCAATAAAGGTGTCCTGCGGCCCCCACTTGACCTTCTGGTATGCGGAATCGGTAAACGGGAAATCGTCCGAGCGGGTGCTGCCGATTATATAGGCCATCCCCTGCGCATCCACATCGATTCCGGCGACGTCCTCGGAGTCTTTTCCGCCGAGATAGGTCGAGTAGAAGAGCGCGTCCGTCCCGCTTAAGGAGAAGTCAAGCTTTGCGACGAATGCGTCCGTGCCTGATCCGCCTGCAAGCTCCTTCTGGTAGGCGATTGCAAGGGGGAGATCCGCTGAGCTAGTGGTGCCGGCGATGTAGACGACGTCCTTTGAAGCCAGCGCCATTCCGCCTGGGGTCTCCGTTCCTGTGCCGCCGAAGAACGTCAGCATGACCAGGGCACCGGCGCCCGAAGCGGCTGGATTGATTTTCGCGATGAAAATATCCTGGCCCCCGGCGGGTTCGGCCTTATACGATCCTTCGGTGCCCGCCAGGCCGGCGCTGTTGGTGTAGCCGAGCGCGTAGAGCATCCCGTCGGAGTTGAGCTTGACGGCCGTGACCGCGTCGGCGCCGCTGCCGCCCAGAAAGGAGGAGAAGACGAGTACGGGGTCGATGACGAGAGGCCGGGAGTGATCGTACGAACCCACCTCCACTCCGACCAGGTTGCGGGAGAGCAGCCGATACCTGCCGCTGACCTGCCGCCGCGAGGACGACTTGGGGTCATCTTGGTAAATGTACGGCCGCTGCTGGATCAGGCGCACACCGCCATCTTCGAGCACGAGGTCGCCCGCCGCGGTGAGGCTGAGCCGGCCGCCGCCGGTGAACTTCATCCGGATCTGGCGGGCATCGGCGCCGGGCGCCAGAATGAAATCGTATTCGAGTTGCTTCTGGTTGCCGTAATAGACTACATCGATCCCCGGGTAAACCTCGCGGTACCGAACGCGTCCGTAATGCGCGACATTCGCATGCCAGCCTTCCTTGGCGCTGCCCTGGAAGTAATTGCTGCGCGACGGCAGCAGGCCGGCCCCCTCCACCGCGGGCGCCGGGTTCGCGTTCAGGAGCGTGAGACCGGCGAGCCTCGGCGAGCTTTCGCCGGGCCTGTTGTACGTGAACAGCGCCTCGCGGGCTGTCAGGAACAGGCGGTAGTTGCCGGTAGCAGCCGAAAACTTCACGTTTGAATTCCACTGGCCCTGGTTCGGCTCAAAGTGGATCGGCACGTCCCGGAGCAGTTTCCGGGCGGTATCCCGGTTGATCGCGGTGGACGCTTGGACAAGCGAACCGGCCAGAAAGGCGCACGAAGCAAGATGACAGAGAACTCGCGTCACGGACATTGATCACTACACTCCTCAAAAGCTCCGGGCATGACAAACCCCGGGTCACGGGCGGAGCGCGACAACTCTCCCCCCAGACGTACTTAGACTAGCAGGCCTGAGTGTCAGGTTTCAGGAACTTTTCACCCAGTCCTGCTCCCTTGTGGTCGCGGCTCGGATTGATGCCGGCTACGCCAGCGCCTGTTCGAGGTCCGCGATGATGTCCTGGGGGGCTTCGATGCCCACCGAAAGCCGCACCAGGTTGTCGCGAATCCCCATGCGCTCCCGCTGTGCCGGAGGCACGTCGCGGTGCGAGCTCATCACCGGATACAGGATGATGCTGTGCACGTCCCCGAGCGAGGTGGCCGGTATGATCAGCTTCAGCCGGTCCATGAAGCGGAACACCTCATCCCGGCCGGCACCCTTGATTTCAAAGCTCACCATGCCGCCGTATAGTCCGGGCGCAAACAGCCGCCGGATGATCGCGGCGTCGGGGTGCGTGGGGTCGCCGGGGAAGTGTACGCGCTCGACTTTCGGATTGCCCTGGAGCGACGAAGCCACCCGGCAGGCGTTGGCGCAGTGGCGCTCCATTCGCAGCGGGAACGTCTTTATGCCGCGCATCGTGAGATAACTCTCGAAAGGCCCGAGGACGGGGCCGTACGAGCGCGAGAACATGCGGACGGTGTCGTAGTGCTCCGCGTCGGAGACAATGAGCCCGGCCAGCACATCGCCGTGCCCGCCGAGGTACTTCGTGGCGCTGTGCACCACCATGTTCGCGCCCAGTTCCATCGGGCGGACGAGCAGCGGGGTGCCGAACGTATTATCCACGATGAACGCGGCGCCGGCCGCCCGGACGAGTTGCGCGATGCGGTCCAACTCGCCTACGCGCAGGAGCGGATTCGACACCGTCTCCATCAGCAGGCACCCGGGGCGGTGAGAGTCAAGCGCGGCTTCGACCGCGCTCACGTCGCAGGTGTCGACGAAGTTCACTTCCACACCGAGCGGCTGAAAGACCTTCGAGAGCAGGCCGATTGTAGCGCCGTATAGAGCTTCCGCCGCGAGTATCGATTTCCGGCGCGTGTTGAGCGCCGCCATCAGCGCCGTCTGAATCGCCGCCATGCCGGAAGAGCAGGCGAGCGATCCGTGGCCGTTTTCGAGCGATGTCGCCAGTTCTTCGAGCGCCGCATTGGTCGGATTATCGAACCGCGAGTAGCAGTAGCCCGGCGTTTCGTGGCCGAAAACGCGGTCTAGCTGCTCCATCTCCTTATAGAAGAAGCTCGAAGTGGCATAGATGGGCGTCGTGACGGGCACGTGCGGCCCCGCTGTCTTGTGCTCGCCGGCGTGAACGGCCTTAGTGTGGATGTCCATGCCTACTTTCTCTTCCAGCGAGTGCCTTCCTTGGTGTCCTCGAGGACGACGCCGCGCTCCAGCAGTTCCTTGCGGATCTCGTCCGACCTCGCGAAGTTTTTCGTTTTCCGGGCCTTGTTGCGCTCGGCGATGAGCGATTCGATTTCGGCATCGCCCATGCCGGTTTCCTTGCGGCTGGGTCGCAGAACGTCGAAAACGGAATCGAAGCGTGTGAGGAAATCGAGAGCAGGAGCGGTGTTGCCCGCGAGGAACTCGCCGCTATCCATGGCCGAGTTCGCGTCGCGCACGAATTCGAACGCGGCCGCCAGGCCTTCCGCGGTGTTCAGGTCGTCGTCGAGCGACTCGTCGAAACGGGCGGATGCCTGCCGCGTGCGCTCGAGCAGGGCTTCGTTCGTGCCGTCCTTGAATTTCTCCGTGTCGAGGCGCAGTTTGAAGTTGCGCAGGCGCTCGATGGCGGTTTCGGCCGAGCGCAAGCTGTCCATCGTGAAATTCAGCTTCTTGCGGTACGGCACCGAGGCCAGCAGGTAGCGCACCGCCTCGGGTTCGAACCCCTGCTGGACCAGATCGCGGAGCGTAAAGAAATTCCCGAGCGACTTCGACATCGTCTGGCCCTCGACGATGAGGTGCTCGGAATGCAGCCAGTAGCGCGCGAACGGCTTTCCGGTGAGCGCTTCCGATTGCGCGATCTCGTTCTCATGGTGCGGGAAGGTGAGATCGATGCCGCCGCCGTGTATGTCGAGCGTCTCGCCGAGATACTTCATCGCCATCACGGAGCACTCGATGTGCCAGCCCGGGCGCCCCGGCCCGATCACCGTTTGCCAGCTCGGCTCGCCCTCTTTCGGGGCCTTCCACAGGGCGAAGTCGCGCGCGTCGTCCTTTTCGTAGCGGTCAGTGTCCACACGCGCCCCGGCGCGGATGCCGCCGAAATCGGTATGCGAGAGCTTGCCGTAGTCGGGGAACTTCGCTATTCGGAAATAGATCGAGCCCTCGCTTTCGTAGGTGAAAGTCTTCTCGGAGAGGCGCTTGATGGCGGCGGCCATATCTTCGATATGCCGCGTCGCGCGCGCGAGGTGCTCGGGGCGTTCGAGCCTCAGTGTGGCCGCGTCTTCAAGAAAGGCCTGGGTGTAGACCTCGGTGTATTCGTCGAGCGATTTGCCTGCCGCGACCGCCTGCTGGATGATGCGGTCGTCCACGTCGGTGATGTTCATGACGTGGTCGAGCTGGTAGCCGCGGGCGCGCAGCCACCGGCGAAGGATATCGACGAAGGTGAACGTGCGCAGGTTCCCGATGTGCGCGAAGTTCCAGACCGTCGGCCCGCACGTGTACATGCGGACCACGTTGCCTTCCTGAGGCGTGAAATCCTCGACGCGTTGCGTCAGCGTGTTGTAGAAGCGCAGGGCCATAAAAAGGGTGGACTACCATCCTAGCAAAAGGGGTTGTGCGGTCTATCGGGAACGGAGATCACCGCTCCGGGGTGGCACAGGCCTCCCGGCCTGTGCAGCAGCGCGTGGGGCAGGTCTCCAATCAGGTGGCGATCCCGCTGGCGGTGATGAGCGCGCAACGGCCGGTTTCATGCCGTTGCCGAGCCGCGACCGCGAGGAAGCGGTTTGCCCTGGGCCGCCGGCTCGGGGAGTTTTCCGCGCCAGTCCGCCCACGCCCATGCCAGCGCCGTCACCGTACCGAGGACGCCCGCCACCACGCCGATCGCGCGCGGGCTCCAGTACTGGGAGGCGACACCCGCCGCCCCCATCGAAAGAACCATGATCGGCCAGCGAACCGTCTCCATGGTGGCGAACACGCGGCCGCGAAACTCGTCCGGCGTGTTCCGCAGCAGTTGAGAGTAGTTGAGCACGGAGGTCACCGCCATGCCGATCCGCGACAGCATGACGAAAAACAGCGCCGCCCAGTACTGCTCCATGACGCTGAAGACAACGAAAGCGCCGCCATGCACCAGGTAGGAGACGGAAATCGACCGCTTGTAGCCCTTGAAATCCACGCGGCGGCCCAGCATGTGCCCGATCGCGCCGCCCGCGAGCAGGCCGGCCCCCGCCAGGCTCCAGATCGTGCCGATCCCCGCCGCGCCCCGGTGGAATACCTGCTCGCCGAACAAAGTGAAAAGGATCTGCGCCGCGCCGCCGCCCATCGCCCACCCCACCGAGAGCAGGGCGATGCCGAGGGTCAGGGGAGAGTAGCCGATGTAGCGCAATCCGTCCTTGTATTCGCTCCAGGGCGCGACCGCCCCGGCTTCCGCGCGTTTCGGCTGGAAGGACGTGCCGGGGGCGGCACGCAACCTCCAGATCGCCACCGCGGAAAACAGGAACGAAGCTCCGTTCAGTATGAAAGCCCAGGTGTAGCCGAACTTTGCCGCGCTGAACCCGGCGAGCAGGGTTCCCAGGGTCTGCGTGGCCCATTGCGTGGTCTGGGTCAGCGAGTTCGCGGGGTGGAGTTCCCGCTCGCTGGCGATCGCCGGCAGGATCGCCGAGCGTCCGCTGGTGAAAAACGGCGAGGCAAACATCAACGCGGCGCTCAGCGCGAGCACTACCCCGATCCGGCCGTGCGGGATGGCAAAGATGAACCCGGCGGCGACGGCGGCACGAGCCAGGTCGCTCGCGATCATGACGCGCTTGCGATCGAAGCGGTCCAGCACGACCCCGGCGATCGGCCCCGCCAACACAGCCGGAATCGCGCGGGCCAGCATCACAACGGCGACCGCCAGGCCCGATCCGGTGGTCGCGATGACGAGGCTCAGGACCGCGATATTGTTGAAATGATCGCCGATCTCGCTGACCACCTGGCCCAGCCACATGTTGCGATAGTTGGAGTTGCCGCGGAGCAGGTTCAGGAAATCGGACATTCTCATTCAGGATACGACCCCGAGGCGCCGTCTTTTTGATGTGCCCCCCTTGAAGGCCGTTCGTACACTGAGTTGTGAGTTCGCCGTGCGTCGAACCATAATAAAGTTTTCGGGAATTATTCCTCTGATGGCTCGCCCTTCCCAGGATTCTTCGGCAGCAGTTCACGCGGCGCCGTCGCTGACGGCTCCTACGGTCGCCGTGAGCGCGACATTCACGGCGGAGTTGATCGAGGCGCCCCTGGCGTTCTGGATCGAGGATCTCGGCTGGGACTTTCAGGTCAAATTTGCGCCTTACAGCCAGGTTTTCCAGCAACTGCTGGACCCCGAGAGCCTCCTCGCCCGTAATCGGGACGGCGTCAACGTGGTACTGGTGCGGTTCGAGGACTGGTCGCGGTTCGGCGAGGCCGGGGCGCAGGACCTCGAGGCGAACGTCAGGCACCTGATCTCGTCCGTGTGTTCGGCGGCGGGGCGGTTCCGTTCGCCGCTGCTGGTTTCGGTCTGTCCTGCATCGCCGGAATTCCTGAGCGACCCGGGCAGGGCGGCCCTGGCCGCGAGCATGGAGGCGCTGGTCGAATCGTCCCTTGGAGGGTTGAGCGGCGTTTACGTGGCATCCTCGGAGGAATTGCGGGAGCTTTACCCGGTGCCGGACTACTACGACCCGGATGGCGACGTTTTGGGGCACATCCCGTACAAGCCGGCCTTCTTTGCCGCTCTCGGGACGTTGGTGGCCCGGAAAATTCAGGCGCTCCGGATGGCGCCCTACAAGGTGATCGTGCTCGACGCGGACGAGACGCTCTGGCAGGGTGTCTGCGGCGAGGATGGCCCCCAGGGGGTCGTGCTTGACCCGGCGCGGCGCGCGCTCCAGGAATTCATGCTGGCTCAGCACGATGCGGGCATGCTGCTCTCGATTGCCAGCAAGAACAACGACGACGATGTAGTCGAGACCTTCCGCGCCCATCCCGAATTCCCTCTGCGCCTGGAGCACTTCGTCGCACGGCGGGTAGACTGGCAGCCCAAATCGGCCAACATCGTATCGCTGGCCGAGGAACTGCGGCTGGGGCTGGATAGCTTCATCTTCGTGGACGACAACCCGACCGAGTGCGCCGAAGTTCGGGCGCACTGCCCGGAGGTATTGAGCCTCCAACTGCCCTCCGAGCCAGGGAAAATCCCGGCATTTCTGCGCCACGTCTGGGCGTTTGACCGCCTTCGAGCCACGCAGGAGGACCGCGAGCGGGCGGTTCTATACACCCAGGAAGTCGAGCGCGGGCGGCTGGAAAAGAAATCGGCCAGCCTGGAGGAGTTCCTGGCGGCGCTGAACCTGGAAATCACGATCGCGCCGATGAGCCCGGAGCAGCTTCCGAGGGTTTCGCAGTTGACGCACCGGACCAACCAGATGAACTTCAGTTGCATCCGGCGGTCGGAAAACGAGATCCAGGATCTGCTGCGGGACGGCAAGGCCGAATGCCTGACCGTCGAGGTGCGAGACCGGTTCGGCGGCTACGGGCTGGTCGGAGTGATGATTTTCGAGGCCCGTGAGGGCGTTATCGCGCTCGATACATTCCTGCTGAGCTGCCGCGCGCTGGGCCGCGGATGCGAGCACCGGATGCTGGCGCGGCTGGGCGAGATTGCCAGGGAGCGGGGACTTTCCGGGGTGGACGCCCGGTTCGTTCGCACGGCCCGCAACAGCCCGGCGCTGAAGCTGCTCGAAAGCGTTGGTGCGCAGTTCGCGGCGCCTGATGGGGACGGCATCGTTTTCCGGTTCCCGGCGGAGTTTCTGGCAGGGCTTAAATACCAACCGAACGGCGTGAAGACGGCGGCTGCGCCGGTGCGTCAGGCAGCGGCGCCAACGGCGGCACGCAAGATGGTGGATTACAACCGGATCGCGAACGAGCTTGCGACTACCGGGCAAATCCTGGAGCGCACTTCGGCGCGGCACAGGAGAAACACGGCCACCTCTAAATCCGAAGCTCCGCGGACCGAACTCGAAACGAAGCTTGCCGCGATGTGGGCCGAGCTTCTGGGTCTGCCTTCGGTGGGCATTCACGACAGCTTCTTCGATCTCGGCGGGCACTCGCTGCTGGCAGTCCAGTTGCTTTCCCGTGTGCGCCAGACGTTCCATGTCGATCTGTCGCTCGAAGTGGTCTACGGCGGTCCGTTCACGGTGGCGGAGCTGGCTAAAGCGATCGACGTCGAGGAGATCAAACACGCGGGCGCCGATTACGAGGAGTTGCTGAAGGAACTCGAGGGCCTCTCGGATGAAGAAGTCCGGGCGCTTCTCGAAAAGGAACAGTAACGGCAATGCGCATTCTGCTTGCAGCGAATGCTTCCTATGTGCCTCCGCGAGGCGGCGCGACGCGCAGCAACCTGGTCTGGCTGGACCATCTGGCGGCGGCCGGCCACAGTTGCCGGATTGTGAGCGCGGCGCTCGCCGGTGGCGCCGGCAGGCTTGAGCAATTGCGCAATGAGGGAATGGAACAGCCGGCCGATCTGGGCGACGGCGTTGAACTGTCACGGCGGGGAGGGGTCGATATCTATTCGGCCTCCGAGCCGTCGCGGCAATCGCAGTTGCTGCGCGCGCAGGTTCAGGAATTCCACCCGGAGTGGCTGCTGGTGTCCTCCGAAGACGTCGGGCACGTGCTGATCCGCCAGGCGCACGAGTTGGCTCCGGGCAGAGTGGTCTACCTGGCGCACACGCCGCAATTCTTCCCGTTCGGCCCGGCGAGTTGGAACCCCGAGCCGCAAGGCGCGGAACTCATAGCCCGCGCGGCGGGAGTTGTTGTGATCGGGCGCCACATGCAGGGGTACGTCGAGACTCACGCGGGTTGCCGCGCCGAAATCATTCATCCGCCCATGTACGGTGCAGGACCGTTTCGGGAGTGCGGGTCCTTCGATAACGAGTTCGTCACGCTGATCAACCCGTGCGAGGTGAAGGGTATCTCGATTTTCCTCGCCCTGGCGCGCAGACTCCCGAACGTCGCCTTTGCCGCTCTGCCTGGTTGGGGCACCACATCGGCGGACCGGCAGGCGCTGGAAGCGCTCCCGAACGTGACGCTGCTGCCGAACTGCCGTGATATCGAGGAAGTGCTTGCGAGGACGCGCCTGCTGCTGATGCCGTCGCTCTGGTACGAGGGATTCGGCTTGATCGTGATGGAGGCAATGCTCCGGGGCGTGCCGGTGGTGGCGAGCGATTGCGGAGGTTTGCAGGAAGCAAAGACCGGAACCGAGTTCGTAATCCCCGTGCGCCCGATCGAGCGGTTCGAGCCGGTGTTTGACGAGCGCGGGATGCCGAAGCCCGTGGTTGCCGATCAGGACATCGCCCCCTGGGCAGAGGCGCTTGAAACGCTGCTCACGGACCGCCACCAGTACGAACGGGAGGCGGCGGCTTCCCGAGGCACCGCGCTTCGATTCGTCAGCGGACTGCGGCCCGGGCGGATGGAGGAGTTTCTGCGGGCGCTCGTTCCGGGGTCTGTGGAAAAGCGGTCCGAGGAGGCGGGGGGGCCGGCCGCGCATAGCGCCGTGTCCCAGCTTTCGGCGGAGAAGCGTGCGCTCCTGATCCAGCGGCTGCGCAAGCGGGCGTCGAACCCGGACTGATTATGCGGATCCTGCTCGCGCAGAACTCGCTCTACTATCCCGCGCACGGCGGCGGAGACAAATCGAACCGCATGCTGATCGAGGCGCTCGCGGCGCGCGGGCACGCCTGCCGCGTTG
This sequence comes from Acidobacteriota bacterium, assembly GCA_023436715.1. Classification (GTDB taxonomy): domain Bacteria; phylum Acidobacteriota; class Terriglobia; order Bryobacterales; family Bryobacteraceae; genus Fen-330. Next base: position 65,268 of record JAEZIJ010000242.1, on the reverse strand, counting down.
TGGCGCGGCTCAGCACGTTCAGCCGGGAGGCGCACGAGCGATACCTCGAAGAGCTTGCGGCCCGTTCCGTGCCCGTCATTTCCTCGGATTCCGGTGTGGTCGTATTCAAGCACCGCGGCGTCGAAGCCCACGTAGTTGCGAACAACCCGCACCTGCGCGCGTACTTCACAGACCAGATCGAAGAGTTCGGGCCGTCCGTGATCCTGAATTCCACCGACGATCCGGCTCAGATGCTGCTCGAAGCGGCGCTGAAGGCGGAAACCGCGCGCGTGGTCTATCTCACTCGCGCGACGCTTGCCGTGCCGTTCGGCCCCGACTGCGCCTTCCCGAGTGCCGTCAAGACCGAACTGCTGAGGCGGGCGGATGGCGTTGTCGGTGTGAGCCGGTACGTGGCCGAGTACATCCGCAAATGGAGCGGCATCGAGGCGGTTGCGCTGCCCATCTCGTTGCTCGAGCCGGGGCCGTACCCCGATCTCGGGCGCTTCGAAAACGAGTTTGTAACGCTGGTGAATCCGTGCGCGGTCAAGGGAATTTCGATTTTCCTGGACCTGGCGAAGCGGTTCCCGGCTGCGCTGTTTGCGGCGGTTCCCACGTGGGGGACGAACGAAAACGATCGCGCCGCGCTGGCCGCGCTGCCGAACGTCCGCTTGCTTGACCCGGTCGACAATATAGACGACCTGCTCGCCCGCACCCGCGTGCTGCTCGTTCCGTCGCTGTGGGCGGAGGCGCGGTCGCGAATCGTTGTCGAGGCGATGCTGCGGGGAATTCCGGTGCTGGGCAGCAACGTGGGCGGGATTCCGGAAGCGAAGATGGACGTCCCGTATTTGCTGCCGGTCCGGCCGATCGAGAGGTACCAGACGCGGCTCGACGAGCAGATGGTGCCCGTGGCCGAGGTGCCGCCCCAGGACGTCGGGCCGTGGGCCGAAGCGCTCGGCCGGCTGCTGGATGACCGCGGCCACTACGAAGAGATCTCGCGCGCCTCGCGCAAGGTCGCCCTGGCCTACGCGGACGCCCTCAGCGTCGCGCCGTTCGAGAGCTTTCTGGAGGAGGTAGTCAGGGCTCCGCGCCGGCCCTGGGAGGCAGGCGCTGTCGCGGATGCCTCGCCGCTCGACCGGCTCTCGCCCGAGAAGCGCAGGCTGCTCGCGCTGAGGATGCGGCGGAAGTCCTCACCCGGCGGCGCGTGGTTCCCCAACGCGGACCCGGCGCAGCCCACGGCATTGCGCCTGTTCTGTTTTCCCCATGCCGGCGGCGGCACTCTAATGTACAGGACCTGGCCGGCCGGGCTTCCCGAAGCGGTCGCGGTGTTGCCGGCGCGGTTTCCGGGGCGCGAAACGCGAATCTCCGAACCGCCGGTCGACCGCATGGGGCCGCTCATCGAGGCACTGGTAGAGGCGATCCGGCCATTTCTGAACGGGCGATTCGCGTTTTACGGGCACAGCATGGGCGCGGCCATCGCGTTCGAACTCGCCCGCGAGTTGCGGCGCCGGAATCTGCCGGCCCCGGCCGGCCTGTTCGTTTCCGCCGCCCGGGCCCCGCAGTTCCGGCTGAATCACGTTCCCCCGCCCGAACCGGCCGACGCCGAACTGATCGCCGAGCTTCGAAAACTGGAAGGCATCCCCGCCGAAGCGCTCGCGAATGAAGAACTCCTCAGGACGATTCTTCCCACAGTGCGCGCGGATGCGGCGTTGTACCGGAATTACATCTACACCGGGGAGCCGCCGCTGGACTGCCCCATCCGAGCCTATGGCGGCACGGAAGATGCAAACATCACGCGGGACCACCTCGAGGGTTGGGCGCGGCAGACTACGGCCTCGTTCGCGCTTGAGATGCTGCCCGGGGGGCATTTCTTCATCAATTCCGGAAGCTTTGTCGCCCTGCTCGCGAGGGACCTATGTGGGACCGGGCTCCTTCGGACGTGATCCTTTGCGAAGGCGAAGTGCATGTCTGGCGAGTTGCGCTCGACCTGTTCTCCCCGGAATCTCTCACTGCTGAACTCGCGCCTGAAGAGGCCGGCAGGAATTTCCACCGGCAAGGCGACCGGGATCGATTCGTGGTTGCTCACGGTGCGCTGCGGAGGGTGCTATCGCGGTATTGTGGGATTGCGCCCGCGGCTGTCCGGTTTCTCCGCGCGCCGCGCGGGAAACCACGCCTGAATCCGGAATCGGACGTTCGGTTCAATCTCTCCCACTCCGGCGGCCTCGCGTTGGTTGCGGTTGCGCGTCGATGTGAGGTGGGGGTGGATGTGGAGCGAATACGCCCGATCCCCGATGCACTCCAAATTGCGCGCCGTGTTCTCGAAAGGGAGGAAGCCGATGCGCTCGAGACGCTCAAACCGGAACAGCGCGCCGAACCTTTTTTCGTTTACTGGACGCGGTTCGAGGCGCGGTTGAAGGCTGCCGGCCGCGGGCTGGGCGACGAAGTGGTGAGCGAACAATGGCCGGTGAGGGACCTGGATCCGGGCGCCGGTTATGCGGCCGCTCTCGCCGCCGAATGTGCGCCTGAACGGGTTTTGACCTGGGAATATGCGGACTGAAAAAGACGGGCCGATAGCGATTGCCGGCGCTGGGCGCATGGCGCAGACGCTCGGGCGGCTGCTGCGTGAACGCGGTGAGCGCGTGGCGGCGGTGGCCAGCCGGCGGGTAGAACACGCCCGCGCCGCGGTGGAGTTCATCGGGGGCGGAGAAGTGGCGCCATATCACTGCCTGCCTCAGTACGCCGACCGCATACTGATTTCCGTTTCGGATGACGCGATCCCGAGTGTCGCCGCCGCGTTGGCCGATGCGGGCATGAGCCAGGGAGCCGCGCTGCACACCTGCGGCGCGCACGGTCCGGACATTCTTGCGCCGCTCATGGCCCGAGGCGTCTCGTGCGGCACTCTGCACCCGCTTCAAACGGTCGCGAGTCCCGCTCACGGGATGGCGGCGTTGCCGGGCTGCGCTTTCGGGATCACCGCCGGCGGGGACGCTGCCCTGTGGGCCGAACGAATCGCGATGATGCTCGGCGGGCGGGCGCTGCACATTCCGGCTGACAAACGGACCCTGTGGCACGCGGCGGCTGTGATGGCCGGCAATTATGTTGTTGCGCTCGTGGACGCTGCTGTTATGCTGATGGGGGCGGCGGGCATCGCGGAACGCGACGCGCTGGCCGCCATCGCGCCGCTGGTGAGAGCCAGCGGCAGCAACGCACTCAGCTTGGGGCCGGTCCAGGCATTGACGGGGCCGGTTGAACGGGGAGATATCGATACGGTCGCAATGCACTGCGATGCCCTCTCGGCTGCGCCTCCCGTCGCGCGCGCCTTTTACCGCGCAGGCGCTCTGCAGGTCCTCGATATAGCCCGGCGCCGGGGCATCGACGAAGACACAGCCCGCAAGCTGGAGACACTATTGCGCGAGAGTTAAACATGACTGTGGCACAGGCCTCCTGGCCTGTGCAGCACAGGCCAGGAGGCCTGTGCCACTGAAGGGAGAGAAAAATGACTGAGGGAGGAAAACGGGTTCGGGTTCCGGATTTGAAGGAGAAGAAGCGGCGGGGCGAGAAGATCGCCGTGCTGACCGCCTATGACGCGGCGATGGCCCACCTGCTGGACCGGGCCGGGATCGACGTCCTGCTCGTGGGCGATTCGCTCGGCATGGTTGTGCTCGGCTACGAGACCACAATCCCGGTGACGCTGGACGCGATAGTGCATCACACGAGCGCCGTCACGCGCGGCGCGTCGCGGGCGTTGGTGGTCGCCGACATGCCTTTTCTCACCTACCAGGTGAGCGTAGCCGAGGCCGTGCGGAACGCCGGGCGGCTCATCCAGGAGGGCGGCGCCGCCGGAGTGAAGATAGAGGGCGGGGAACCCGTGCTCGACGTGGCGCGCCGCCTGGTGGAGATCGGCATCCCCGTGATGGGGCATCTCGGGCTGACTCCGCAGTCCGTTCATCGGTTCGGCGGCTTCCGGCAGCAGGCCAGGCTCGAACGCGATGCTGAGAAACTGATTGCGGATGCTCGCGCGCTCGAGCAGGCCGGCGTTTTTTCGATTGTGCTGGAATCCATTCCGGCCGAGGTGGCGCGCGCGGTTACCTCGACGCTGGAAATCCCGACCATCGGTATCGGCGCCGGGCCGCACTGCGACGGACAGGTGCTGGTGAGCTACGACGCGTTCGGCCTTCACGACGGCCCCGTTCCCCCGTTCGTGAAGCAGTACGCGCGGTTAGGCGAACAGATCACCGCGGCGGCGCAGGCGTACGCCGGGGAGGTCCGGGATGGCGCGTTCCCCGCGGCTGAACAGGCGGCCCGGAGCTCGCGACGATGAGCGCCGCCGTGGTGCCGTCCGTCCGCGAACTGCGTGAGAAGTTGGAGCCGTTTCGGCGCGCGGGCCGCTTGATCGGCCTTGTTCCCACAATGGGGGCGCTACATGCCGGCCACGGACGGTTGATCGAGGTGGCGCGGGAGCAGTCTGACGTTGTCGCGGTGAGCATCTTCGTCAATCCCATACAGTTCAACCAGGCGGAGGATTTCGAGCGCTACCCGCGGCCTCTCGACGAAGACGTGAGTTTCTGCTCCGAGCGCGGCGTCGATTTCGTGTTTGCGCCCCCGGACCGCGAGATGTATCCCTGTCCGCAACTCACGTTCGTTGAAGTCCAGAAGGTGACTGAGGGCCTGTGCGGCGCGATGCGTCCCGGCCATTTCCGCGGCGTGACAACCGTGGTTTCGAAGCTGTTTAACATCGTGCAGCCGCACCGGGCCTACTTCGGCGAGAAGGACGCACAGCAACTGGCGGTCATCAGGCGCATGGTGATCGACCTCAACATGCCCGTTCAAATCGTGCCTGTTCCGACTGTGCGCGAACCCGATGGCCTCGCCCTCAGTTCGCGCAACCGGCACCTGAGCGCCGAGGATCGTCGCATCGCGCCCGGCTTGTACCGCGCTCTGGAGACGGCCCGGGGCGCGATTGCTTCCGGCGTAGATGATCCCGCCGAGGTGCGGAAGAGGGCGCTTGCGACTCTTGCCGGCCATCCGGAGTTCCGGGTGGAGTATTTCGAAATCGTCGATCCCGACGACATGCAGCCTGTCGGGAAGATCACCGGCCCGGTGCGGATCGCGGTTGCCGCGTGGTTGGGCGCGACCCGGCTTATCGACAACGTGCTGTCGTCTTGAGGAGAGAAACGGCCATGCTTATCGTGCAAGTTCATGTCCATGTCAAGCCCGAGTTCGTGGAGGCGTTCAAGCAGGCCAGCGTGGAGAATGCGCGCAACAGCGTTCAGGAACCTGGGATCGCGCGCTTCGACGTCATCCAGCAGGCGGACGACCCGGCGCGATTCATTCTCGTCGAGGTATACCGCACGCCGGCGGCGCCTGCCGCGCACAAGGAGACGGCACACTACGCAGTCTGGCGGGACGCCGTGGCCGGTATGATGGCTGAGCCGCGGACGAGCTTTAAGTACTCGAACGTCTTTCCGGGAGAAGAAGGCTGGTGAGCGCCATGCGGTTTGAGTTCGCCACGGCGGGCCGGATTATCTTTGGCGCAGGTTCGGTCGGAGAGGTCGCGCCGGCGGCAAAATCTATGGGAAAGCGCGCCCTGCTGCTGACGGGTGCGGCGCAGGAGCGTATCGCCGCGCTCGCAGTGGACCTGGCGTTGGCGGGCATCGACAGCTCATTCTTCTCCGTTGCCGGAGAACCCACGGTAGACCTGGTCCGGCACGGCTGCCGGGTGGCGCGCGAGGCCGGTTGCGATATCGTAATTGCCTCCGGCGGCGGCAGCACGATCGATGCGGGCAAGGCGATCGCGGCGCTGCTGGCAAATCCGGGCGACCCGCTGGACTATCTCGAGGTGATCGGCGCCGGCAAGCCCCTGGCTGCCCCTTCGGCGCCCTTCATAGCGGTGCCTACCACGGCCGGCACGGGTTCCGAGGTCACGCGCAACGCCGTGCTGGCTTCACCCGAGCACCGGATCAAAGCCAGCCTGCGAAGCCCTTGGATGTTGCCAAGGCTCGCCGTCGTCGATCCCGAACTCACCTTCGATCTGCCTCCCGCCATCACCGCGGCCACCGGCCTCGATGCGCTCACGCAACTCATCGAGCCGTACGTCTCGCTCCGCGCCAACCCCATGACGGACATGTACTGCCTGGAAGGCATGAGCCGAGCGGCGCGGTCGCTCGTGCGCGCCTTTCGTAACGGGCGGGACGCGGAGGCGAGGACCGATATGTCGATGGCCAGCCTCCTGGGAGGGCTCTCGCTCGCAAACGCCGGGCTTGGCGTGGTACACGGTTTCGCCGCGGCCATTGGAGGCGCTTTCCCGGCTCCGCACGGAGCGGTTTGCGCCGTGCTGCTCGCCCACGGCGTCGAGGCCAATGTCCGCGCGCTGAGCGCCCGCGCACCGGGGAGCGAACCTTTCGAGCGGTATCGGACCGTCGCCCGCATCCTGACGGGAAACCTCGCGGCTACCGCCGAGGACGGCGTCGAATGGGTGAAGCGCACCTGCCGCGAACTGGGAATTCCGGCGCTGCGGACATACGGCATACGAGACGAGCACGTGGCCCCGCTGGTCGAGAACGCGGCAAAGGCGAGCAGTACGAAAGCCAATCCGCTGCCGTTGACCGTAGACGAACTGGGGGAGATGCTCCGGCAGGCCTTGTGATAACCGCTCCCGAATTGTGGGGGTTGAGCATACCCTCCACTCCTTTTCCTGTTTGTGCTATCCTACGAAAGTAAAAAGACGGAGATAAAGAGAGAGAAGGAGTATCTACTCTAGGATGGCACTGGCGACAGACGTTAAGAAGCAGATTGTGGGCAAGTTTCGGGTGCACAAGACCGATACCGGTTCGCCAGAAGTGCAGGTGGCCCTCCTGAGCAGGCGCATCGCTGAGCTCACGGAACACTTCAAGTCCCACAAGAAGGACCACCATTCCCGGCGTGGTCTGTTGACCATGGTGGCCCAGCGGCGCCGCCTTCTGAATTACCTGAAGTCCGAGGCGCCCGACCGCTACAAGAATTTGATTCAGGAACTGGGCCTTCGCCGCTAGAGGCATACTCACAGCCACAGCGGGCGAGAGTCCAACGAGTCCAATATACCTGCATCTTCAGACCTGGACATCGCCCTGGTTCAAAACCCGCTTAGCTTATTCCACCTCCAATCTCCATCGTGGACAGTTCCGATGAACTGTCCAACCGCAACCGGCGCTGACGCCGGGATTGGAGAAACTCAAGATGGTGCACACTACTGAAATCGACCTGGGATCATGCCAAATTTCCCTCGAAACAGGTAAGGTCGCAAAACAGGCGAACGGCGCGGTCGTCGTTCGCTGCGGCGATTCCGTCGTGCTGGTTTCGGCCTGCATGGCGCCGGAGCCCAAACCGGGAGCTTCCTTTTTCCCGCTCACGGTAGACTACCGCGAATACACTTACGCGGCCGGCAAGATCCCCGGCGGCTACATCAAGCGCGAGGGACGTCCCTCCGAGAAAGAAATCCTGACCAGCCGGCTGATCGACCGGCCAATCCGCCCCCTGTTCCCCGAGGGCTTCAGCCACGAAACTCAGGTGATCGGCATGGTGCTTTCCGCCGATCCCGTGATGAATCCGGACACGCTGGCCATGGTGGGCGCGGGCGCCGCCCTGGCGATTTCCGACATCCCCTTCCATGAAGTCATAGCCGCGGTCCGCGTCGGCCTGGTGAATGGCGAACTGATCGCCAACCCCACGTACGAACAGGCGCGCGACTCCCAGTTGAACATCACCGTAGCCGGCACCCAAGCCGGCATCGTGATGGTGGAAGCGGGCTCGACCGGGGTTCCCGAGGCCGAGGTTTTGAAGGCGATCGATTTCGGCCACGAGTGCTGCCGGAAGATCATCGCGGGCATCCGCGATCTGGCGGCGAAGGCGGGCAAGACTAAGGTCGAGTTCACCGCCCCCGAGATCGGTAAAGAGATTAGCGACGGCATCGCCGCGAAGTACCGCGCCGAGCTGACCGATGCACTCGATACCCAGAAGCACCCCAAGGTTGAGAGCTACGCCAAGGTGGACTCCCTGAAGAAGCAGGCCGTCGAGGGCTACCCCGAGGAGCAGCAATCGGAGGCCGGTAAGGCCTTTGACGCTCTGAAGGAACGCATTTTCCGCGACCAGATTCTGAGCGCGCGCCGCCGCCCGGATGGCCGGGCGTTCGACGAGATCCGGCCGATTTCGATCGAGGTGGGCGGGCTGCCCCGGACCCACGGTTCGGCGCTGTTCACCCGCGGCGAAACCCAGGCCCTGGTGACCGTCACCCTGGGCACAAAAGAGGACGAGCAGCGGCTCGAGCCGCTCGAGGTGGGTGCCGAAACCTCGAAGCGCTTCATGCTGCACTACAATTTCCCGCCGTTCAGCGTGGGCGAGGTTGGTTTCCTGCGCGGTCCCGGCCGGCGTGAAATCGGCCACGGCGCGCTTGCGGAACGGTCGCTGTCCGCTGTAATCCCGGCTGAAACCTCGTTCCCGTACACCATGCGCGTGGTCAGCGACATTCTGGAGTCCAATGGCTCCAGTTCGATGGCCTCGGTCTGCGGTGGAACGCTCTCCCTGATGGACGCCGGGGTTCCCATCAGCTCGCCTGTTGCCGGCATCGCGATGGGCCTGGTGACGGAAGGCGACAAGTATGCCGTGCTGACCGACATCGCCGGTGCCGAAGACCACTACGGCGACATGGATTTCAAGGTAGCCGGCACCCGTGAGGGCATCACCGCGCTCCAGATGGATATCAAGGTCACCAACGTGACCACGGCCATCATGAAAGAGGCGCTGGAGCAGGCCCGCCGCGGGCGTCTGTTCATCCTCGACAAGATGGAGGCAGTGCTGGCCACGCCGCGCACCGCGCTTTCGCCCTACGCTCCTCGCATCTACACGATGACGATTCCGACCGACAAGATTCGCGAACTGATCGGGCCGGGCGGCAAGGTCATCCGTGGCATCGTCGATTCGACGGGTGTCAAAATCGATGTCGAGGACGACGGTACTGTCCACATCTTCTCGGCCGACGAGGCCTCTGCCGCGAAGGCGCAGCAGATGGTCACCGATATCGCGGCTGTCGCCGAAGTAGGCAAGACCTACCTCGGCAAGGTGGTCCGGCTGGTCGATTTCGGCGCTTTCGTCGAGATCTTCCCGGGCACCGACGGGCTGCTGCACATCAGCGAGATCTCCGAAAACCGCATCAAGAACGTGCGTGACGAGTTGCGGGAAGGCGACCAGATCCTGGTGAAGGTTCTGGCGCTCGAAGGCAACAAGATCAAGCTGAGCCGCAAAGCCGTGCTGAAGGAACAGCGCGAGAAGCTGAAGACAGAGAAGAGCTAAAACACAGGTTGTGGGCTGTGGGTTGCAGGCTGTGGGGCGCGCGTCCCACAGCCTGCTTGACCTATCCTTTCAACGCCGCCGACACCCCTCTCATGTAGGCAAACGACTTTGCCATCCCCGGCATCGGGTCGTCTCCCTCGATTTCATACTCCAGGTTTACGTGGCCCTGGTAGTTCATCTTCTTTAGGGCCTGGAAAATGCCTACCACGGGCATCGCTCCTTCGCCGACGGCACACTGGCTCTTTGCGTCCATCAGACTGCGCAGGTCCTTGATGTGTACGTCGAGCAAACGGCTGCCCGCGGCCTGAATTGACTCGACCGGGCTGGTTCCCGTGCGCGTGGTGTGCCCGACGTCGATACACACTCCCATGCGGGGGTCCATTCCGTCCAGTGCTTTGAGCGCCACTTCCGGGGAAGGGAAGTGCTTGTCCTCCGGACCGTGGTTGTGGATCGCTACCTTGATGTCGTATTCCTTCACGAACTTCTGGATGCGAGGCAGCGTCTGGTGCGTTGGCCCGATGATCATGAGCGGCATGCCGCAGGTCTTCGCGTATTCGAAGTACTTGCGGATGTCGTCCTCGTCGTCCTTCTGAAGGTAGATCACGCCGCCGCTCGTGACCTTGACGCCCGCCCTCGCAAAGTCCTGAACGCCTCGCTTGAGCTCCTCGGGAGAGCTGCGATAGGGCAGGTGAAATTCCTTCACGCTGACGTATGATACGTTCAGCTTCTTGATCATCCTGATGCTGAGGCCGCGCTGAAACTCGCGCAGGGAATAGCTCGCGACTCCGAGTTTCACGTCCTCCGCTCCTTCCGGAGCCGGTGCGGCCGCCGAGACGCCGGCCATCGAGGAAGCGGCCAGGGCGCCGCCCAGGAATCCGCGTCGAGTAGATCTGAAGTTCATGAATTCGATGATACTACCCCGGCTGGTGCCGGGCAGGCAAGTGGAAGTCCGTGGCTTGGGCCTTGTATCAGGGCACGGCTTCAGCCGTGCCGCAAGCCCTTGCCAAGCCCCGGGCTTTAGCCCCTGCCGGCCGCTGACCCAGGGGCGAGGCTGCACTCTCAAGCCTCGGGCAGCCTGCGTCGAACCGCGAAGACCGCTCGGGATCCCCTGAAATGCCGCGCACCCTCACGAATCGTATCAGGGCACGGCTTCAGCCGTGCCGCAACGGCATGAGAAAGCCCGGGGCTTTAGCCCCTGCGGGCCGCTGACCCAGGGGCGAGGCTGCGTCTACCCCGCACGCTCAGATTCTCGCAGGCTGACCGGGAAGAGATTTTCGAGAGAGGGCACGGCTTCACCCGGCATCGAACCGCGAAGACCGCTCGGGCTCCCCTGAAATGCCGCGCACCCTCACGAATCGTATCAGGGCACGGCTTCAGCCGTGCCGCAACGGCATGAGAAGGCCCGGGCTTTAGCCCCTGTCAGATCGCTTCGAGTTCCTCTTCGAGGAGTTGCTTCTGATAAAGCTCGGAGTAGTATCCCCCGTTCGCGATCAGTTCGGCATGGGTGCCCTGCTCGACGATGCGGCCGTGATCGAGCACGACGATGCGGTCCGCCTGGCGAACGGTGGAGACGCGGTGCGAGATCAGGATCGTGGTGCGGCCTTGCATAATCGAGGACAGGCCGCTCAGAATGCGCTCCTCGGTCAGCGTGTCCACGCTGGCCAGCGCGTCGTCGAGGATCAGGATGCGCGGGTCGCGCAGTATGGCGCGGGCGATGGCGGTCCTCTGCTTCTGGCCACCGGAAAGCGTGATCCCGCGTTCGCCGACTAGCGTCTGATATCCGCTCGGAAACCCTGCGACATCGGGCGCGAGCCCCGCCAGTTCGGCCGCGCGCCGTATCTCCTCTTCGCTCGCATCCTTTACCCCGAAAGCGACGTTTTCCGCCAGCGTCGCGCTGAACAGAAACGTCTCCTGCGGCACGAACCCGATCTGGCTTCGCAACGCCGCGGGCGACAACCGGCGCAGGTCGATTCCGTCGAGCAGCGCGCGGCCCGCGGTCGGGTCGGCCAGCCGGGGAACAAGACGGGCCAGCGTACTCTTCCCGCTTCCGGTGTGGCCTACAATCGCGACGGTCTCTCCGGCTCGAATCCGCAAATCGATGCCATCAAGCGCCCGGAACCCATCGTAATGTAGACCTACGGCCTCAAACGTAATCTCCCCGCGCACTTCCCGCAACCGGACCGGCTGCTCCGGCTCGGCGATCGCCGGCTGCTCTTGCAGGATCTGGTGGATCCGCCCCATCGAGGCGCTGCCGCGTTGCATCAGGTTTACCACCCACCCGAGCGCGATCATCGGCCAGACCAGCACCCCCATGTACGTGTTGAACATGACGAAGCTGCCCAGCGAAATCTTGCCCGCCAGCACGCGGTAGCCGCCCACCCAGAGCACAATCAGGAACGTCGCCCCGATCAGCAATTGGAGCAGAGGCATAAAAACACTGGAGATGCGCGCCAGCGCCAGGTTCTGGCCGATATACTCGCGGTTCACCTTGTCGAACTGGCGCAATTCCGCTTGCTCCTGCACGTAGGCGCGAATCACCCGCACGCCCGCCAGGTTCTCCTGCACGCGGCTGCTGATGTCGGAAAACATGCTTTGAATGCGCTCGAACCGCTCGTGAATCACCCGGCCGAAGTGCGTCACCATCACGCTCACAAGCGGCGCCGGCAGCACGGCCACCAGCGTCAAAGGCCAGTCCACCCAGAGCATGATGGCCAGCGCCAGGATGAACGTCAGCGCCGTCTCGACACAGTACATCACTCCCGGACCGAGCATCATGCGCACCGCATTCAGGTCGTTGGTGGCGCGCGCCATGATGTCGCCGGTGCGCATGCGCGAATAGAAATCCGAAGAAAGGCCGGCGAGGTGGCGGAAGAGGTCGCTGCGCAAGTCGTATTCGATATCGCGCGAGATGCCGATGATGACGACGCGCATCCAGTACTGGAACACGCCTTTCACGGCCGCCAGCCCCACCAGAAGAAGCGCGAACTGCAAGACGAGGTTCAGGCGCACGCCGCCGGTGAGCGAATCGATCGCCATTTTGATCACGAGCGGCTGTGCCGCGCCCGCCAGGTCCTTGAGGACAAGCGCGGCGAAGCCCAGCCCGAGGCCCCGGCGGTAGCGCCGGAGGTAAGGCCAGAGCCGCACGGCCGCACGCTTCACAGGCCCACCCAATAAGCGACCGTCTTTGTCCACTCGAGCGCGACTTGTTTCCGGCCCTCGCGGGTGCGCCACCATCCGTCGCCCAAATGGCCGCCCGACGCGGCTACGATGCGGAAACTGCCGGCCGGAGCGAGCTTGCGGAAGACTCCCGCCGCGCGCCGCGTGTGGTAGTCGCTCGTCACTATCAGGAACCGCCGCACCTTCTGCCGCTCGAGTTCAGGGATGACGATACGCGCCTCCTCGCGCGTCGAATGGGCGCTCATGGGCAGGGGAATGAACCACTCGCGTGGATACCCGCGCGCAACCGCGAAATCGATTGCGAGTTCGGATTCGTGCCTTCCGTAGCAGCACTGGGGGCCGTCCACCAGAATCCTGGGCGCGAAGCCCTCTTTTACCAGTGCCGCTCCTTTCAGGATGCGCGCTCCCGTATCGTCGCCTGCCAGCACCACTACGATGTCGGCCTGGTTCGGCTGCTCGGAAGCGACCAGCATGTTTCCCATGGCACGCAGCCAGAGAGGGCTTGCGAGGAGCACAATCCCGGCCGCGAGAGCAGCGACCGTGAGGGAGCGGTTTCGGGTGATTTTCCAGGGGCCCACGGACTTAGTTTTCGTCCGTGGAGTTGTCGGGATCGAGATGCCGGACGGTCTTCAACCGCTGGTACAGGCGCTCGACCTCCGCTTCGTCTTCCGGGCGAAGAAGTCTGTACCGGGGCGACGCCAACACCTTGTTCCCGGAGGCCTGCGCCGAATCGCCATGAAACTCGCGATAAGTCTTGCCGTCGATGAGCGCTTCGCGCGCGCCGCGCTGCAGGTGCCGCAGCAGGCTGTTCGAAGAATCCAGGTCTCCCGGATACACCAGGAGCACGCGGGTATCGTCGAACAGGGTGATATTCAGAATGAGCGGCGACTGCCAGCCGGTGCGGTCCAGACGGCGTATGTCTACCCAGGGGATATTGCGTCTGCCGATCGCGACGTGCGTTTCGCAGATTTCGACGGCCGGCCGTGTTGCGAAGTAGAGGAGAACGGCTGCGCTTGCCATAAACAGGGCTGCGGCAAGGTACGCAGGAGCCCATCTCAACCCGCACCACACCGAAAACGCCCCGCAAAGGATCGCGGTCAAACCTGCCCACACGTAATGGCGTGAAGGTACGTAGCGAGTCACCGGTTTCCCCTCCTCTTAAGGGTACGCCTCCGTTATGGGCGCGTCAATCCGATTCGACCGGCGAGCGATGCCTGCGAAACGCCTCCTGAGCCATTCCGGCCGCGCGCCAGACATACGTCAGACCGCTCCACGCCGTTGCCGCGGCCACGGCCCAGAGTAAAGGCGCGGATGACAGCGCCGAGGCCGGGAATGCCCTCGCGACAATAACCCATACAGCCGCAACCGCCTGAACCGTCGTGCTCAGTTTTCCCCAGATGTTTGGGGGGAAATCGCGGTAGCTCGTGAATAACAGGCCCGCTCCCACCAATGCCAGTATCAGCAGGTCCCGCCCGAAGATCAGCCCTACGAGCCACCACGGAGCCAGTCCGGCCGCTCCCAAAGCGAGGTAGGTGGAGCTCAAAAGCGCTTTATCCGCGATGGGGTCGAGGTAGGCGCCCAGCCGGGTCGTGCAGTGAAGATGCCGGGCCAGGGGGCCGTCGAGCGCATCCGTCACCGCCGCCGCCGCGAAGATCCACAGCGCGCCCACATAGTCGTCCGCAAGCACCGCACGCACGGCAAAGGGCACAAGGGCCAAACGCGCCAGTGAAAGCAGGTTCGGGATGTTCAACGAGCGCATCTTCGACCGTGGAAGTCTTCCACGATCTTCAGGATACCAAGGCGCTTACGACGCGGTTCGCAAGTTGATCGAAGCTCAGGATTTCGTAGAGCGAAGGATCGCTCATGATGCGGCTCACCATCGCCGCATGCATCGCATGGCCGGCTCGCTCGGCGACCACGTGTCCGAGCAGCGGCCTGCCTATCAGCGCGAGATCTCCGATAAGGTCCAGCGCCTTGTGCCGGCAGCACTCATCGGGGAATCGCAGCCCCTCCGGGTTCAGCACACGCTCGGTATCGAAGCAAACCGCGTTTTCGAGCGATGCGCCACGGATCAGGCCCATGTCTTGCATCTGCTTCAGTTCATGGGCAAAACCGAACGTCCGGGCGGGCGCGACGTCGGCTGCATAGGTTTCCGGAGTCACTTCCATTTCGAGCACCTGCCGCCCCACCAGCGGATGGTTGAAGAAGACATCGCAGCTCAAACGAAAGCTCTCCGCGGGCAGGATGGAGATGCGCCTTCCGCGATCCTCCACGGTGACCGGGCGCCGGATCCGAAGGTAACGCCGCATGCGGCGGTAGGTCTTCAGCCCTGCGTTCCGGACCATGGCAACGAAGGGCGACCCGCTGCCGTCGAGAATCGGAACCTCGAGGTTGTCGATCTCGACGTAGGCGTTATCCACTCCCATGCTATAGAAAACACTCAGCAGATGCTCAGTGGTGGAGATCAGGACGCCCTGCCGCATCAGGCTGGTGGCATAGCTGACGCGCGCGACATGCCGCCAACTTGCAGGAATGTGGAACCCGTCCAGGTCGGTCCGCACGAACACGATTCCGGTGGAAGGCGGCGCCGGAACCATCCGGATCTTCACAGGAACGCCACTGTGAAGCCCCACCCCGGTGGCCTCCACGGGGCGCTGCAACGTCGTTTCAAAGCGCATATGGCGAATCCCTTAAACAAGCAATTCTGTCTCCCAACCGTAAGTGGTTGTAAGAGCTAGGAATCTAAACCAGCAGTGTGGCTGGATTACAACACTCTGTAAGGACGATTGTGGCGTAAACGCTTTAGGCCGGCGGTGGGGTGTCCACGCCCGGCACGCTAAAATGGGACCTTATGCCCCCCGGCCGGCTCTTTTTGATCGATACCTTCGGGTTCATTTTCCGCGCGTATCATGCCCGTGCGCGGATGGCGGCGCCGACGATGCGCACCTCCACCGGACTGCCCACCGAGGCCGTCTACATCTTCACCAACATGTTGCGCAAGCTGACCGCTGCCTACGAGCCGGAATTCATGGCTGCCGTGTTCGAGAGCTCCGGTCCGACCTTCCGCGAACAGGAGTTCGCCGAATACAAAGCGAACCGCCCGGAGGCGCCCCCCGAGCTGATCCAGCAGATCGCCTACATTCGCCGCCTGCTCGAGGCCATGCGGATTCCCATCCTCGAATACCCGGGTTTCGAAGCCGACGACGTGATCGGAGCCATTGCGCGCCGCGCCGAGGCGTCCGGAACGGATGTCGCCATCGTTTCGAGCGACAAGGACATGCTGCAACTCGTAGATGAGCATGTCTCGATGTACAACCCCATCCAGGAAGACCTCTGGTACGACCCGGCGAAGGTGGAAGACAAAATGGGGGTCAAGCCGGAGCAGGTGGCCGACCTGCTTGCGCTCAAAGGCGACGCCATCGATAACATCCCCGGGGCGCCCGGCATTGGCGACAAGGGCGCCCGCGACCTCATCCTGCGTTTCGGCTCCGTGGAAGCGGCGCTGGACCGCGCCGGCGAACTCGGCGACAAAGGGTACGGGAAACGCTACCGCGAGAGTTTGCAGCAGAACCGCGAGCGCGTCCTGCTCAGCAAGCGCCTCGCGACCATCGACACAAACGTCCCCATCGAGTTCTGTCTCGACGACGTGCGGACAGAAGAGCCGAACACCGCCGTGCTGAAGGAACTCTACAAGGAACTGGAGTTCTACAGCCTCCTAAAGGAATTAGGACCTGAGGAAGACACGCGCACGCGCGACTACGCCACGCTCGATTCGCCCGAAGCGCTCGACGAATGGCTTGCCACGATCCCGCCCGGCGAGCCGGTTGCTATCGCAATCGGAACTGCCACGCCCGCCGGCCCCGAACGCGCGCCCGGGTTCTTCTCCGCGGAAGAAGAGCCTCTCCTGGGCTTGTCCTCGAAACCTGCACAGGCGCGCGCCGTTCGCGCGACGCTGATCGAGGGGCTCCGCGCGATGCTCGAGGACGAAACCCGCCCGAAGATCGGCCACGACGTGAAGCAGATCAGCCTCGCACTCGCGAAGTTCAACATCCAGCCGCGCGGTTTCCGCGACGATGTGATGCTCTACGCGTTCCTGCTGAACGCCGATCCTTCCGGCTGCTCGCTCGAGGTGCTGACGCGCAGGCACCTGGACCTCCGGCTGGAAGCGATTGTCGAGCACCAGGCCGATTGCGCGCTCGAACTCTCAAGCACGCTTGGCCGGCAGGTGGACGAGCGAGGCTTCCGCAAGCTGTACGACATGATCGACCTCCCGCTGGCCGATGTGCTGGCCCGCATGGAGCAACTCGGAATTCGGGTCAACCCGGCCGAACTGCGCCGTCTCTCCGGGACGATGGATGCGGACATACAGCGGCTGACCGGGGAGATCTGCGGACTTGCGGGCAAGACCTTCAACATCAACTCGCCCCAGCAACTCGGCAAGGTGCTGTTCGAAGATCTGAACCTGCCCGCGCCGGTTCGGTATGGCAAAGGCAAAACGATCTCGACCGCGGCCGACGTGCTTGAGGAACTCGCGGCCGATCACGAGATCGTTCGCAAGGTGCTCGACTACCGCCAGCTTGCGAAACTGAAGGGGACGTACGTGGACGCGCTGCCCGCGCTCATCGATCCGCGTACCGGCCGCCTTCACACCAGCTTCAATCAAACCGGCGCCGCCACCGGCCGCCTCTCATCTTCAAATCCGAATCTTCAGAACATCCCCATCCGGACCGAACTCGGCCGCGAGATTCGCGCCGCCTTCGTGCCGCGCGAGGGCTGGAAGCTCATCGTGGCGGACTACTCGCAGATCGAACTGCGCCTGCTGGCCCACTTCGCGAAGTGCCCCGTGCTGGTCGAGGCGTTCCGGAAGGGCGAGGACATACACACGCGGACCGCGGCCGAGGTGTTCGGCGTGCCGCCGCTCATGGTGAATCCCGAGCTGCGCCGCCGCGCGAAAGCGGTGAACTTCGGCATCGTGTACGGGCTGAGCGCGTTCGGTCTCGCCGCCCAACTGGGCATCCCGCGCCAGGAGGCCCAGACTTACATCGACAACTACTTCGCGCGCTACACCGGCGTCCGGCGCTTCATCGATGAGACTATCGACGAAGTGCGGCGCACGGGTGTGACCAGGACCTTGTTCGGGCGGGAACGGCCGATTCCCGACATGCACAGCCGCAACCCGAACGCGCGGGGATTTGCGGAACGCACTGCCGTGAACACGCCGCTTCAAGGCACCGCGGCGGACCTCATCAAGCTCGCCATGATCCGGATCGATCGGGAACTCGAGAAGCGGAAGTTGCGCACGGCCATGCTGCTCCAGGTTCATGACGAGCTGATCTTCGAAGCTCCGCCCGAGGAGGTTGCCGAAGTGCGGAAGCTGGTCAAGGGCGGCATGGAGGACGTCTACAGGCTCGAGGTACCTCTGGTCGCCGATGTCGGCCTCGGTGACAACTGGCGCGATGCGAAGTAGCTGACTAGCTTGTGCACGTCTTCCGGGGCGCGGTTTGGCCGGTCAGAGCCGGCGCACAATGGCACGCGCCGGGGCGCCGTCGCCGTCGAGCACCTTCAGCGGAAGGCAGATCAGGTCATACTCTCCAGGCTCGACCACTGACAGGTCGAGCCCTTCGATGATCCAGATGCCCGCGGACATCAGCACGCGATGCGTTTCATCGCCTTCCGCACCGTCCGGTCCGATCGAAATGTAATCGATCCCCACCGCTCTAATGCCGCGCCCGGCCAGGTAGCGTGCGCCATCCGGCGTCACGGAAACGAAATCGGCGACGAACTTGTCCGTGCGCCAGCAACGGGCTGAGTTGCTGGTTTTCAGCAGAATGCGCTCGCCGGCTTCAACGGCATGCGGCTCCAGTTCCGCGCGGCCGATCTTCGCGGCGGCCGGGAACTCCAGCACGCGAGCGCGGCCAACGGTGGCATCCGGGGGCATGCGGTCGATACCCGGCGCGCCCGCCACAAAATGCAGCGGCGCATCCATGTGCGTTCCGGTGTGCAAGCTCATCGACGCGGCGGTGAGATTCATCGGATCGCCGCGCTCGAGAGCGAGCTTGCGATCGAGGCGTACATCCTGGTCCCCGGGCCAGTGCACCATCCCGCTGCGCAGCGGAACGGAGATGTCGATCCAGCTCCCGCTCATCTTTCGATTATCGGCCTGAGCGGCCTGATGTAGATGTTCCGATAGGCCACCGGGCCGTGATCGCCCTGCAGCATCAGCGGGTTCAGAGGTGCTTCGGGGATGTCCATGTGCGCGCGCGTCGGCCCTTCGCAATCCACGTTGTCCTGAACGGAGAAGCCGTTAAAGACTACGCGCAGGAACTTCGCGTTCTGGATCTTCTTGCCGCCGGCATCGAAGCGTGGGGCCTGGAACCAGATGTGATAGGACTGCCACTGTCCGGGCGGTCGCGAAGCGTTGCGGGACGGCGCCGACCCGCCCACGCCCTTTTCGTCGATCCAGCGGTGATAAATGCCGCCCGCATCGGAAGAGGATATCGGTTCCGTGGAGCCGTAGCTGTCGAACACCTGTACTTCATACAGTCCTTGGAGGTAAACGCCCGAATTCGAGCCCTTCGCCAACATGAACTCCAGGTAGAGCTCGCAGTCTCCGAATTTCTCGTCGCTTACCAGGTTCACGGTGCGCCCGTTCAAGCCGTTCAGCATGCGGTCGCCGGGTTCTCGCATCGCCCCGAGCCGCGTCGGGCCAAGCAGCCGCTCCCATGTAACCCCTTTGGTGGTCAGCCATCCAAACGGCTGCTTGGGATCCTGGCCGTGCCAGCCGGTGAAATCCTTGCCGTTGAAAAGGGCCTTCCAGCCGTCTTCGATCAGGTACGGGGGATCGCCGTGGTCTTCGCCATCGTTTCGTTGGGCGAGCATCGGCAGCGAAATCACCAGTGCCAGAAGAAATCTTGCGATCATTTTGCCTCCGGTTGTAACACTTTGGACTCAGAACTCACTACTGTGACCACATAATACGGCGTGGCCGTGCGCGGATCGGGCTGAAACCACCCGCTGTTTTCCTGATTCAATACCTCAAAGTAATACATCACGTCCCAGCGATTCGTAACATCCGTGGCGGGGATAACGAAGGCGCCCTTGGCCCCCGCGTTCTCAATCACCTTGAACGTTGCGAGCTGATTCAACGGCCGGTAGTGCAGCCGGACGGCCTTCACGCCGCTCGCGGGCGCGATGCGAACCGTGAGCGCGAGATCCTGCCCGGGCACGGCCGTCTTCGGCGGCACGTGCTCAATCGCCGGACGCGCCCGCGGTTTCGGCGTGGAGCGCGACGGCAGCGCGCGCGAGCCCGGCCCCTTCACCACGAGGCCGCTCACCACCCATTCACCCTCCGGGAAAACCACATCCAGATAACCATTGCGGGCCTCGAATTCCCGCGGCCTCGAACTGCCGTCCGGATCGAGGAAGAGCACGGAGTAGCGTCCATCGGCCGCGCGAATCCGAAACGTCTGCGCGCCGCGGCCTTCAATCGCATCGCCGTAAAGCATGTTTGCGGGAAGCGACTTCGGATTCCGTGAAGCGGCGCGCACTTCGAGGTACGGCGTCAACGGCAGCGCCCGCGCCTGCCGCTCGCCCTCCGTTACCCATCCGAAGCCGGCCGCCTCGCTGAATTTGGTGCCTGGCCCAACGGGAGAGAAACGCGGCGCCACTGTATTCCGGACGACGAAGGGATCCTGCCTGTACCCGCGCGGCTCCGCCACCGGCCCGCCGAAGTCAAAACCAAAATCGAAGCGTCCGAACTGCTCGAGCACCTTCTGTCGCTCCTCAAGCAGTTTCAGGTCATGCCGCACATAGGGCAGCTTGTCCTTCCAGTGCCCTATGTCATCGGGTCCGAAGGCCATCTGCGCGGGATAGAGCCCGTCGGTAAGCGCCGCCAGCTTCTCCCAGACTGAGATGGCGGACTCAATCTCACGCCGGGCGGAGGCCAGGGCCGCGCCATCGCCGGTATCGTCAAACCACGCCGTCTCGAATGCCGCGACCTGTTTATGCGCGTGATACCGCGCCAGCAGCGCGAGCACTTGAAAATCCGGTTCCATCGACCGCCATTCGCGGTTGCCCTCGGGCAGCTTTGCCCGGGCGCGCTCGACGGCGGCCTCGATCTTTTCGGCAGCGTTTCGCAGCGTCCCGGCCGTCTCATGCGGTGTCTGCTTGGCGGAAGCAATGCCTTCCACGCGATTGCGGACGGCTTCCGGGATACCGGCGATGAATCGCCAGTCGCTCGGCTTCACGTCCTTATAGGCGTCGAGCAGCCCGCCGGGGTTGATCTCTGGCCAGATGTACATATTCGGGTCGGCGAGGTGCGCTGCCACGATCTCGTTCAGCACGCCGCTCGCCGCCTGATATGCTGCGAGCGCATCCGGCGCGGCGGTGCCGAAGCGGCGTTTCAACTCCGATGTCCAGATCTTGTCCGGCGTCTTCGGATCGTAAGTCAGTCTGCCCCACAGCAGGTAAAACATCCAGTAACGCTCGAACTCCCAACGCCAGAACGCGCGCTCTTTCTGTGCGCCGGTGAGCACGCCCCACTTGCCCGGCCGGTTCTCGAAGCCTTTCTGGGCCAGCGGGGGATCGATCTCGAAGCCCGCTGAATCCGACAGAGTGAAGGTCGGCGCGGCGCGCCGCACGAAATCCGGATCGCCCCACAGCAGCAGACGGTGCGAGCCGAGACCCCACACCTCCCAATAGAAATCGTACGGGCGCGGCTTTTCGAGCAGGTTCATGTAACTGTAGCCGGGGAATGTTTCCGCCGGCTGGTACGGGCGGCCAAGATCCTCGGCCCAGTATTTCGTTGAGACCCTCACTGGAACCTGCGCGGCATTCGCGGCCTCTAGCATTTTGCCCGCCAGCGCCCACGCACGGAGGTCGAGCACCACGCGCCTCCCCGCATCTCTAATCGCGCGGAAAACGTAGTCGCGGTAGAACTCCACCTGCCGCGAGTTCGGAATGCCGGACTCCGAGTTGGTACGCATCTGTATGCTGCGGATTGCCGGGCACGCCGCCAGCACTTTCCTCAGCGCCGCGTAGCTGTACGGCCCGATGTTTTCGGGTGTCAGCCCCTCCACGGTCGGTTTCATTCCTGACTGGATATTGTGCTCCCAGATGCCGAGCGTGAAATCGATGGCGTGGTCGGCCGCGGCCTGGGAGATGAAGCGCAGCATCTCCAGGTTGCGGTTGCGTTCCGCTTCCGAAAGGCCGGGCACGCGCACCTGCGGGAAAGCATCCACCTCCACCCAGAACGGATACGGCGGCGCGAGGTAGTTCGTTTGGTGCGCGAATACGAGGTTGAACCTGTTGAAACGGTTCCGCGCGAGCATGGCGAAGAAATCCTGCCAGTATTCGCGCGAGTAGTACCAATCGCCTTCGAGATCGCGATTGTGCAGGAAATACCTGATGCCGCGGATCGGAACCGCCGGTGTGCGTTTGGTTAGCGTGAGGCGGCCGGTTTCGCGGATCTGCTCGGCGGCTTCGAGCAAGCCGTACATCAACCCTCGTAGGTCGCCGCCCGAGATGATTCCCGGTGCGATGCGGAACGAGCCCGGCGCGTCGTCGCAGATCTCGGTCTGGAAGCGGATAGCTCCGGGCCGGAGGCCGCGTGCGGCGATCGCGCGGCCCACTTCCGCCATGCCGAACTCGACGGGTCCGGCGACCGCGCGCACGGCCAGCGCAGCCAGGAGAACAAACGTTCTACTCGGCAACGGTTTTCCAGCCTCTCCGGGAGAGATCCCGATAGATCACCGCTCCCGCGAGCGTTCCCGCCGCAATCAAAACTGCGCCGGTTGCCGTCTCGCCCAGCAGCAGCTTGCCTATGCCGAACAGCCAGCCATAGATCAGAGCCGCCCCGCAGATCCAATCGAGGAAGTTGTTCCAGCCGTCGCGCGAGGGCTTCACGTCCGGCGCCAACGCCGCGACGGGACGCCAACCCGCCACCGACGGGTGCGTCCGCCGATAGAAGCTGACGAGCGTGTCTTTGCTTTCCGGCGGCGTCAGGAATGTGGTCGCCAACCAGACCACGGTGGTGATCGAGATGGTCACGATCATGATCCAGGCGAAGTCGCGCGGCGCATCGCTGTTCAGCCCCCCGGCAGTTTGCATCGCGATGGAGACGATGAAGGCGGAAATCATAGCCGAGACCTCGCTCCAGGCGTTGATCCGCCACCAGTACCAGCGCAGCAACAAAACGAGCCCCGTGCCCGCGCCCGTCACGATGAGGAGTTTCCAGGCGCCCGCGATCGATTCCAGGTAGAAGGTGACCACGGCCGACGCGATGGTCAGAAGAATGGTAGCGAGCTGTGATGCGCGCACGTAGTGCCGCTCGGCGGCGTCTTTGTTGACGAACCGCTTGTAGAAGTCGTTGATGAGGTAACTCGCGCCCCAGTTGAGCTGAGTGGCGATGGTGGACATGTAGGCCGCGGCAAAGGCCGCGACCATCAACCCTCGCAACGACGTGGGCAACTGGCTGATCATCACGTGGATATAGCCCGTCTCAGGGTCTTGCAAGCCGGGATACAGAATCAGCGAGACCAGGCCTACCAGGATCCACGGCCATGGCCGCAGCGCGTAATGCGCGATATTGAACCACAGCGTTGCGAGCAGAGAGTGCTTTTCGTCCTTCGCGCAGAACATGCGCTGCGCAACGTAGCCGCCACCGCCCGGTTCCGCGCCCGGATACCAGGTAGCCCACCAGTTCATCCCGATGTAGACGAGGAAGGTGATCATCGGCATCCAGGCCGAGTCCAGGTCTGGCACGAAGTTGAGGGCGGATCCGCGCCCGCTTTCGATCAGCTTCGCCTTCATCCCGCCAATGCCGCCCACAGCGCCCACAGCGAACACGGCGAGGGCGATCACCATACCCATTTTGATGACGAACTGGAACACGTCCGTCACCAGCACTCCCCACAGGCCGGAAATCGTGGAAATGAGCGAGGTGATCGCGATCATCCCGAGCACGATCGCCAGCGCCTGGAGCTTCGTGATCCCCAGGATCAGCATGAGGATCTTCACCATCGCCAGGTTCACCCAGCCGAGCACGATGCAG
This sequence comes from Acidobacteriota bacterium, assembly GCA_023436715.1. GTDB lineage: Bacteria > Acidobacteriota > Terriglobia > Bryobacterales > Bryobacteraceae > Fen-330. The sequence goes on along the minus strand of JAEZIJ010000242.1, from coordinate 41,741 downwards.
TTGATCGGGATGCCCAGGTAGAGGGCGCGGAAGCCCCGCAGGAATGCGGCGGGGTGGCCCGAATAGCGGATCTCGGCGAACTCCACGTCCGTCATGACGCCGGCGCGGCGCCAGAGGCGCGCGTAGAAGAACACGGTCAGCATGCCGCCGGCCACGAAGTTCCACCACAGCCAGTTGCCCGCGATGCCGCCGCGCGCCACGAGTCCGGTTACCGCCAGCGGCGTGTCTGCCGCGAACGTAGTGGCCACCATCGAGGTGCCGGCGAGCCACCAGGGAACGTTGCGGCCTGAAAGGAAGAATTCGCTGATGTTCTTGCCGGCGCGGGCCTTGTAATACAGCCCTATGGCAAGGTTGAAGAGGAAATAGAGGCCGACGATGGTCCAGTCGAGCGCAGTGAGTTGCACCTCGAAATTATACAGCCCCGCAACTCTTTAGGGCGCTCCCGCCGACTGCTCGTGATTCGTGCCGGTCAGGGCGCCCCACAACCCCTCGATTGTCGTGAACTCCTCAACGGTAGTGAGGTCGATCCTGTGGCCGCTCTCCTTCTCGAGGAAGAGCATGAGTTCGACGAAACCGACGGAGTCGAGCCAGCCCTGGGCAACCAGATCCGTACTCTCGGTAATTCTGATGGTCGCCGAGCCGGGGCTGATGGCCTTGCGGCGAATCCAGTCCTCCACGATGTGCGCGAGGTCGCGAGCGCTCATGACTGCCATTGCTCATCCGCCTCCAGTATTCGGATCAGTGCCGAACGATCGATCTTTCCGTTCACGTTCAGCGGAATGCTCGGGAGTTCGTACAGCTTTGCCGGAACCATATAGTAGGGCAGTCTTTCCCTGCAGTACGCCAGAACGGCTTCACGATTCAGGTTCGGCAGGCCGCCGATAAAACCCACGACACCCGTCGCCGCGCCATCTCTCAGCGGCCAGGCGACGGCTGTGGCGTCCCCCGTGCCCGATGCCTGCCTCAGTACCCAGTCGACTTCCTGGAGTTCAACACGGTACCCGCGAATCTTCACCTGGTTGTCGAGTCTTCCGAGGTAGTAGAGGCAGCCGTCCGCGTCCTGTCTGGCGACATCGCCCGTCCGGTACCACACGCCTTCCGTTCTCTCCAGATTCACAAACTGTTCCCGAGTCTTCTCCGGATTGTTCCAGTATCCGGGTGTAACTTGCGAACCCGAAAGGCACAGTTCGCCGGATTCGCCGGTCCCGAGCACACGGCGGTCCGGCCCTATGATGCATGCCGCCTGGCCGTTGAATACCCGGCCGATGGGCACTATGCCGTTGGCGCAAGCCTCCGGGCTCTCTTCCGGCTTCCAGCGGTACCGTGCAAACGCTATAGTGGCCTCCGTCGGACCGTAAAGGTTATCGACGACCGAGTTCGGTGCCGCCGCCTGCCAGGCCTCGGCGTAGGCGGCCGGCAGGGGTTCGCCGCAAAACAGGCTGTAGCGCAGCGACGGCAGGCATCCCGGCCTCAGCATGTTCATCTTCCACATGTATCCGGCGGCCGAGGGCACGGAGAACCACATCGTAAGTTTGTTATCGCGTATGAACTTCACTGGATGCATCAGCGCTTTCCCCGCCAGGGGATAGAGACATGCGCCGCGCTCCCAACACAAAAACATGTCATGCACGCTGAGATCGAAGCTCAGGTCGAAATGCTGCGAAATACGGTCCTCTTCCGAGATAGCGTACGCCGCGACCGCCTCCCGCAGGTAAGCCTGCACATTCGCATGAGTTACCGCGACGCCTTTCGGCTCCCCGGTGCTCCCGGACGTGAACAGCAGGTATGCGATCGCTCGAGGCTCCACTTGGGGCGCGGCGGGTATCTCCGGACCGCGGAGCAGGGCTTCGGGCCCCAGGAACCGGTGATGTGGAAATGCCGTTCCAAGCCGGGCGGCATCCGCGATATCCGGAAGAATCAGGAGAAGCGGCGTGTCGATCGACGGAAGCAAAGCTTCCAACGCGCCGGCGCACTCCCGCCCCACGACGACCACATCGGTCCCGGATGCGCGAAGAATCTTCTTCAGCCGTTCCGCGGGAAATTTCGGATTCAGGGGTACGTAGCCGCGTCCGGATGCGAGAATGCCGAGGCTCCCGGCGTAAGTGGTGTGACTGCGCTCGGCCATCAGCGCGGCGAGCGGGCCGGGCTTGGACGCGTGTGCTCCGATCGTCGCGGCAATATCGGAGACCGCCTGCGCCAGTTCCGCGTAGCTGCGGCATTCCCCGCCTGCGTTTACGGCTGTCCTCGACGGGAAGCGCGCGGCCGAACACGCGAACCCGCTGAGAAGACTACGAAATGGCGCCTTGGCCGCGGCCACTCCCCCTAACTCCGCGGTCGAATTACCCCAGGTATCGTGTGTCATGAGCGACTCCTCGTGCTTCGGCCGCACCGGGATTAGCCCCGAAAATGCGGCTCTGCTACAGGAATTGCGCCGGAGCTTGCGGAAAAACGACCGCTATCCCACGCCCCTGCGATAGCATCCCCTGGTTCAGACTTGTTGGTGAAACCTAACTCTATATTACTGCAATTGGCGTGGAGGACCGGTATTAAGACATACGGGGCGGGAATCGACCCGCCCCGTAAGATTTGGTTAGGCCTTCGGCGGTTTGTCCGTGACTTTGAAGTTCTTCTCGTCGAAGTACAGTACACGGCCCTGGCGGTACGACATCACGGCCATCGTGATCAGTACCTGCGCGCGCGCCGCGGTTTCCACATCGAGCGTCGGCTTCTCGCGCGAGCGGATGCAGGAAAGGAAGTTCTTCACGTGCGCCGCCATCGAGTCTTCCTTGTCGATCGGAATACTCTTTTCTACCTTGCCGAATTTCTCCTCGTATTGCGCATCGATCACGCGACGCTCGGGCTTCAGCGTGATGTGGTCGGTGGTGGCCTCGAACATTCCATGGTCCACCATCACGATGGTGCCCTGGTGGCCGCGGATCAGGCCCGGAATGTGCTGCGAATTGGCCATGGATGACGTGAGCACAACCGAGTGGCCTTGAGTGTACTCGGCCACCAGATGGAACGTGTCGGGTACCTCGCGCTCATCCTTGAAAACGTAGATGCCGCCGCCTGCCAGCACCTTGTGCGGGAATTGAGGTTGGGGCCAGCAAATGTTCAGCGGGGCGGCCACGTGGAAGAACAGGTCGGTCGCGATGCCGCCCGAGTAATCCCAGTATTTCCGGAACCGGAAGAAACGGTCGGCGTTATAGGACCGCTTCGGCGCCGCGCCAAGCCACATCTTCCAATCGATGTAATCGTCGCCGCTCTTTTCCGGGCCGGCCGCTTCGTCGATGGGCCAGTTCCACTCGCCTTCCTTCGAATTGCGATGGTATGAGCCCTGGCTCATGAGCATGTGGCCGATGCCGCCGTCCGCGATCACCTTCTTGGCCTTCCACCACTGCTGCGCGGACGTCGTCTGCGAGCCCACCTGAACGATGCGCTTGGTCTCCTTCGTCGTGCTGATCATCTGGCGAACTTCGTCGATGGTATGCACCATCGGCTTTTCGCAGTAGACGTCCTTGCCGGCGTCCATCGCGGCCAGAGCGATTTTTGCGTGCCAGTGGTCGGGGGCCGCTACGATGACGGCGTCGATATCCTTGCGGTTGATGATCTCGCGGTAATCGAGGTAGCCGTCGACAGCGGAAAAATTCTTGGCGAAATAGTCTTTATTCTTCGTGACGCGCTTCTGGTAGACGTCGCAGACGGCGACGACCTGGCAGGAGTTGTCTTCTTTGCCAATCTTGCCGAACGTTGCGGAAACATAGGATCCGCGTCCGCCCACTCCAACGACTCCGACGTTGATGCGGTCGTTCGCGCCGAGCACCCTGCCGGACTGCCTGGCTGGCACTTTGGCAAACGCGCGTCCCGCCGCGCCCAATGTTGCGCCGACGCCCGCGGCGCCCTTCATAAAATCCCTGCGGTTGAAATCCTTTGATTCGGACATGGTGCTGGTGTTCGCTCCTTAGGCCTGCTGCTCTGGATTGCAGCCTATATTGTAGTCTTTTTGGCGTGTGGCGGCGCGGCGCCTAGACGGCGGATTCGCGGACGCCGGAAAGGCGGGAGCGCGATACGGACCTCGAGCGGCCGGGCCATTCCAGACGCATATCGTCCGTGACCTCGTCCAGCATCTCGCAGGAGGCCGTTTTGCTTTCCATTGCGAAGGCGGTTAACAGCAGGTTGTCGCAGATGGCGTTGATCAGTCTCGGAATTCCCTGCGCGCGCAGGTGAATCTCCGCGATTACCTCGGGCGGGAATATCGTCTGATCCGGCATCCCGGCCTTTGTCAGCCGCGTCGAGATGTACTCGTAGGTCTCCGCCTCGCGGAAAGGCTCCAACATGCATCGCAACGCGATGCGCTGCTTGAGCTGCCTCAGGCTGGGAGCGTCGAGTTTGCGGTCGAATTCGGGCTGCCCGGCCAGGATGATCTGAAGCAGTTTGCCCCTCCGGTTTTCCAGGTTCCCGAGCAGTCGCACCTCCTCGAGCACGTCCCATTCGAGGTTGTGAGCTTCATCGAGAATCAGCGCCGTCGTCCGCCCTTCGTTCGCGTTGGAGATCAGCAGTTGGTTCAATGCAATCAGCACTTCGGTCTTCGAGCTGCGGTTGCACTGCAGGTCCAGATCGTAAGCCATCATCTCGAAGAACTGATCCACGGCGAGACGGGAGTTAAAGAGGTAGGCGAAATCGATGCGGTGAGCGCTCAGGAAGTCCTGCAAGCACTCGAGCATGGTCGTCTTGCCGGTCCCCACCTCTCCGGTCAGCACGACGAATCCTTTGCGGCTCTGAACTCCGTAGATCAGGTTGGCCAGGGCTTCTTCGTGCTGCTGGCTTCGATAGAGAAACGACGGATCAGGGGTGAGATTGAACGGGCTTTCTCGAAAACCAAAGAACGCGTTATACATGCGTTAGCTCACGGACGGACCCAGCAACCGCGTACTCCTGCATCTTACCATTTCTTATGGGATCGCCAGCGGCTGATGTGAAGAATTGTTGATTGTAAATGGTTTACCGGTGACGACGGCTGCGCCTGCGGTCCCGGGTAGTATCTTGCCCCGAAGTAATCGTGGCCCGTCTCCTGATCCCGTTCTTTGCCGGTGAACTGGCCTCCTAAATGAGCCACCAGCCTCCGGATACGATAAAGGACACGACAAGCGCCCCGATGAGCATAGCCGCGCCGCTCAGCACGAGCCGCCAGACCGGCCGGATGGGCAGCAGTATACCCACCAAACACGCATTTCCATAGCTGGCGACTATCCCGGCAAGAATGAAAGCTACGCTGATTGACTGATCGCGCAGAAGGTTTTCCGACCCGAATTTTCGATCCGTCGTAAACGCAAATAAGCCGACTCCAAGGAAAAAAGCCACCGACGCGAAAACGAGGCCACACAGCCCAGTTGTGAAGGTCAAGCTGCGGTGCGCACGGAAGTACTCACTGAGGGTATTGCGCATAGCTCTACCTTCTGCTCAATTGCAGCCCGTTTCGGGTGGGCCCCCGTCCCTGCCGCGGATTTCTTCCCACAATCCACGTTCTACGTTCTGCTATACCTCGTCGCCTTGCGGGACTTGTCGCGTTCGAGTGCCAGCGCGATGAGCCGGTCGATCAGTTCCGCGTAGGGCACGCCGGTTGCTTCCCACATCTTCGGGTACATGCTGATCGAGGTGAAGCCCGGGATCGTGTTGATCTCGTTTATGTAGAGGCGGCCGGTGGCGCTTTCGAGCAGGAAATCGACGCGCGACATGCCCTCGCATTCCACTGCCTGGTAGCACGCGATCGCCAGGCGGCGGATCTCGGCCGTCAGCCCGGCGGGTAAGTTTGCGGGCACCACCGTTTCCGCCTTGTTGAGCAGGTACTTGTCTTCGTAGTCGTAGAAATCGCGCGAGGGCAGTACCTCGCAGGGCAGGGAAGCACACGGGCTTTCGTTGCCCAGCACGGCGCACTCGAATTCGCGTCCGATGATGCCGCGCTCCACGATGACTTTGCGGTCGTACTCGGCCGCCAGTTCGATGGCCTGCTTGAGCTGATCGGCGTTCGCCGCCTTCGAGATCCCGACCGACGAGCCGAGGTTCGCCGGTTTGACGAACACGGGGTAGCCGAACGGGTTTTCGAAGTCGAGCCGGCCGCGCCAGAGTACGGCGCATTCCACAACGGGCAGGCCCTTTTCGCGGCACAGCCGCTTCATGACGTCCTTATCCATCGAGACGGACGAGGCGAGCACGCCCGGGCCGACGTACGGAAGCCCGGCGAGTTCGAGCAGGCCCTGCACCGTGCCGTCCTCTCCGAAGGTGCCGTGCAGCACGGGGAAGACCACGTCGATGTCCGGGTTGGCGCCGGGCTCGGGTAGGATCGGCCGCGGCTCCCACTTGCCTTCCTTCGTGATGAACAGCCGCACGATCTCGTACTTCGCCGGATCCATGGCGGCAATAATCGATTCCGCCGAGCGGAGCGACACTTCGTGCTCCCCGCTGCGCCCGCCGTACAGGACGGCAACTCGTAGTTTCATAGAATTCTCTTGCCCATTGCGGATAGCACCAGCTCGACGGCGAGCACCGCCGTGCGGTTCGCCTCGTCGATGATCGGGTTCACTTCGACTGCCTCCATCGAGAGGAGCCGGTGCGTGTCACGCGCCATTTCCATCGCCAGGTGCGCTTCACGGTAGTTGAGGCCGCCGCGCACGGGCGTGCCGACGCCGGGCGCGTACTGCGGGTCCACCGAATCCATATCGAGGGAGACATGGAATCCGGCAGTGCCGGCGCACACTATCTCCAGCGCCTCTTCCATCACCGCGCGCATGCCGCGCTCGTCGATATCGCGCATGGTGAAGGCGCGGACGCCCGATTCCTTGACGTGCGGCCGTTCGAGCGCGTCCACGTCGCGGATGCCCACGAGCGCGACGTTCGCCGGGTCCACTTTCGGAGCGAAGCCGAAAAGGTGCGTGAGCTTGCGCGGGCCCTTGCCGATGGCACACGCGAGCGGCATACCGTGTACGTTGCCGCTCGGGCTGGTATCGGGCGTGTTCATGTCCGCGTGGGCGTCGATCCACAGCACGCCGAGTTTCTTCCGCGCGCGCCGCAGCCTTCTTGCCATTCCGGCTATCGTGCCGACGGCCACAGAGTGATCGCCGCCGAGGACGAGCGGCACCCTGCCGGCGGCAGCCGCCGAGTCCACTGTTTCTCCGAGCCGCAGGCAGGTGTGCGCGATCTGGGGCAGAAAGCGGGCGTTCTGAGGTCCGGCTGGAGCGCGTTCGGGCTGCTCGACCTCCACGTTGCCGAGGTCTTTCACGTCGTAGCCGAGTGCGCCGAGCCGCTGCCCGAGGTTGGCGAAGCGAATGGCCGAAACACCCATGTCCACGCCGCGCCGCCCCGCGCCGAGGTCAAGCGGGGCGCCGATTACCGCAATGCCGGGTCGTTTTGACATAAGCAGGGGCTAAAGCCCAAACCTTCTCATGGCACTACGGCACGGCTAAAGCCGTGCCCTGATACAAAGCTGGTCGTCCCTAAATTTCGCCATTTATCCATCACGAATCGTATCAGCCGGTCGCCCCCGGATTTCGCCATTAGCCCCTGTTGCCCACACGCACTACGGTTTTGTCCGATAGAGCATGCGGGGGAAGGCAATGGTTTCGCGGACGTGTTCGAGGCCGCAGAGCCACGTCACGCACCGCTCGATGCCCATGCCGAAGCCGCCGTGCGGCACGCTGCCGTATTTCCGCAGGTCGATGTACCAATCGAACGCCTCTTTGGGCAGGCTGTGCTCTTCGATGCGGCTCAGCAGCAGATCCAGATCGTGTACGCGCTGGCCGCCGCCGATGACCTCACCGTATCCCTCCGGCGCGAGCACATCCACGCCCATGGCCACTTCGGGGCGTTCGGGATCGGGTTGCATGTAGAACGCCTTCACGGCGGTCGGGTAGCGATCCACCATCAGCGGGCGGTCATAGCCTTCGCTGAGCAGCGTCTCATCCGTGCCGCCGAAATCGCCGCCCCACTGGATCTCGCTGCCCTTGGCCTGCAGAACCTTCACCGCGTCGTCGTAGCTGATGCGGGGGAACGGAGCCTTCACGCATTCCAGCTTCGAAGTGTCGCGCTCGAGTTCCTTGAGTTCAGCCTGGCGGTTTTCGAGCACGCGCCCGACGACGAACACGATCATCTCCTCCGCCACTCGCTTTACTTCTTCGAGATCGGCGTAAGCCATCTCCGGCTCCACCATCCAGAATTCGGTCAGGTGGCGGCGCGTCTTCGAGCGTTCGGCGCGGAACGTCGGTCCGAAGCAGTACACCTTGCCGAACGCCATGGCGTTTGCTTCGTTGTAAAGCTGGCCGGATTGCGTGAGGTACACCTTTTCCTCGTCGAAGTAGTTCACCTCGAAAAGGTTGGTGGTGCCTTCGCATGCGCTCGGCGTGAAGATGGGCGTATCGATCAGCGTGAAGCCGTGCGAATCGAAGTAGTCGCGCACCGCGCGGATGACTTCGTGCCGCACGCGGAGGATGGCGTGCTGGCGGCGGCTGCGGAGCCACAGGTGGCGGTGGTCCATCAGGAAGTCGATGCCATGCTCCTTGGGAGTGATCGGGTAGGGATCGCTCTCGGGCACGCGCTGTAGAACCTCGACATTCTCGACGTCCATCTCATAGCCGCCCGCCGCGCGCTGTTCGGCGCGGATCTTGCCTGTCACGGCGATCGACGATTCCTGCGTCAGGTTCTTGATCTCTTCAAACAGCGCCTCGGGCAGCGCGCTCTTTACGGCGACGCACTGCATGATGCCGCTGCCGTCGCGCAGCAGAGGGAACACTATTTTGCCCGACTTGCGCAGGTTGTACAGCCAGCCTTGAATGCGGACACTCTGGCCGGTATGCCGGCCCGCATCGGCGATCGTGATGGTGGGAATGGTTTCCCCGGAACTCATTTACAGATTCTCCAATCGGTCGAAAATTTGCGTGCAGGTCTCGAGCGGATGCTTGTGCGCAGGGTTCTCCTTCAACTCGAGCAGCAGCGGATATTGGTCGGGACGCGAACGCAGCAGCTCCATCGCCTTTTTCCAGTCAACGGAGCCGCCATCGTCCACGGTCGGGAACAGGTGCGCATCTTTGACGCCGTCGTTGTCGTGGATGTGCGTTGAGCGGATGCGCTCCTTCATCGTTTCGAAAGCGGCCTCGACGCCCTCGCCCATGTTGGCATGGCCGATGTCGAAGCAGAAGCCGAGATCCAGGTGCGTCTCGCCCAGAAAGTGGATAAGCCGCTCGGCGCTCGACAATCCGTTCGGTATGTTTTCGAGCAGCACCTCGACGCCGCGCTGCTTTGCGAACACCCGCAGTTCGTCCAGCGACGAGAAGGCGGCATCGAGTTTCCGCTCGTCGTACGGCTCTTCGCCGACCCCGACGTGCTGGATCAGGTAGCGGAACGGGATGTGCTCGGCTATTTCGATGGCCCGTTTGATCTCGTCCACCATCTGTATGCGCTTGGCCTTGACAGGCTCGGTGATGGTGATCACCGCGTGCGGGCCGGAGCGGCCCCAGACGTCGTCCGTGTACATCGGCGCGTGCACGGAGAACAATTGCATCTCGGAATCGCGGAACCAGTGCTTCAGTTCGGTCACCTGGGCGCGATTGTTGTAGTCGAGATGCTGTCTGGCGCAGAAGATCTCGACCGCGTTGATGCCGGCGTTCTGGATTCTCTCCAGCCCGGCAGTGGTTAGGCGATGGTTTGCGAACAGGTGCGTGGATATGGCGTGCATCATCGGTTTAGTACCCTGCGGCCTTGCTTTCCGTGCGAGCGTCGGCGGCGCCCTCCAGCCAGCCGTTATCGGCCAGAATGGCGGCCACCTCTCCCATAGATCGGATTCGTTCTACGTTGTAGCCCCGCGCTTTAAGCAGCGCTGCCGTGTCCGGCGATATGCCGGTCTCAATATATAGAGTATCGGGAAGCCATTGATGATGGAAGCGGGGCCAGTCTACCGCGTCCTGTATGTTCATGCCGAAGTCGATGACGTTCTGAATGGTTTCGAGCACCGCCGTGATGATGCGCGGCCCGCCCGGCGAACCTACGACCAGGTACAAACGGCCGTTGCGGAGCACGATGGTCGGCGTCATGGAGGAGAGCGGGCGTTTGCGCGGCTGGATGGCGTTCGCCTCCCCCTGCACGAGCCCGAACAGGTTGGGCGCGCCGGGCTTGGCGGCGAAGTCGTCCATCTCGTCGTTCAGCAGGAACCCGAGTCCCGGGGCCGTGACCCCGCTTCCGTAGCCGTTATTGAGCGTGTAGGTGACCGAAACGGCATTGCCTTCGGCGTCCACGACCGAGTAGTGGGTGGTTTCCGGGCTCTCGTAAGCGGCGGGCTTGCCGGGCCCCAATTGCGCGCTTGGAGTGACGCGTTCCGGGTCGATGGATTTCCGCAGGCCCGCGAGGTACTCACGGCTGAGCAGCCCGGCGATGGGCACGCGGACGAAATCGGGGTCGCCCATGTACTGGCTGCGGTCGGCGAAGTAGCGGCGCATCGCCTCAGCGGTCCAGTGAATGGATAGGGCGGAGCCTGCGCCGGACTTCTCGTAGCCGGTTCCTTCCAGGATGCCGAGCATTTCGAGGATGCCGGCGCCGCCGGAACTGGGAGGCGGAGCGGTCAGGATCTCGTACCCGCGATAGCCGCCGGTGAGCGGCTTCCGTTCCACCGCCTCATACGCCTTCAGGTCGGCAAGCGTAATCAGGCCGCCGTTTTCGGCCATCGCACGAGCGAGCCGCTGCCCGGTTTCGCCTTCGTAGAATTCGCGCGCGCCGCCTCGGGAGATGCGCTCCAGCGTCGCCGCGAGTTCGGGCTGGACGAACTGCTCCCCGGGTTCGTAGAAGGCGCCCTGTTTCAGGAAAATGCGTTTGGAATCGGGGAACTGCTCGAGCGCCCGGCGCGAACCGCGCAGGCTTTGTGCCAGGCCGTAGGAGACCGGGAATCCCTTGCGAGCCAGTTCGATGGAGGGGGCGAGCATCGCGGCCCAGGGTTTACGCCCGTACTTTTTTGAAGCCAGTTCGAAGCCGCGCACGGAGCCGGGCACACCCACCGCGCGGTATCCGGTGATGCTGTCCTGAGTGGGCCGGCCTTCGGGGGAGAGGTACATGTTCCGCGAGGCCTTTTCCGGCGCGCGTTCGCGGAAGTCGATGAACGTGGCGCGCCCGTCAGCAAAGCGGATCAGCATGAACCCGCCGCCGCCGATGTTTCCCGCCGAAGGATGCGTGACCGCAAGGGCGAACCCGACCGCAACGGCCGCGTCCACCGCGTTCCCTCCCGCGCGCAGCACCGATACACCGGCCTCGGTGGCATGCGCCTCCCGCGAAACCACCATCGCGTGCCGGGCGCGCACCGGTTGCCGCGCCTGGGCGATCCCCAACAGAACAAAGGGTAACGCCAGCGCGAGGAGTCGGCGGTGCATCTCGAACGATTGTACCAGCCGCGCTACGCCCCTTTTCGCCGTTTCCACTCAAAAAGCACGATTCCAGCCGCTACGGAGACGTTCAGGGAGGAGATCTTGCCCGCGAGCGGAATCCGCACTATGAAGTCGCAATGCTTGCGAATCATCTGGTGCAGACCCTTCCCTTCGCCACCCATGACGAAGACGGAGGGATGGGCGTAATCGACGCGGTCGTAGGTTTCTTCGCCGCGCTCGTCGAATCCGTAGATCCAGAAGCCGCGCTTTTTGAGCTGTTCGAGCGCCTGGGTCAGGTTGCCGACTCGGGCTATCGGCAGATGTTCGAGGGCGCCGGCGGCCGCCTTGGCGACGGTCTCGGTAAGCCCGGCTGCGCGCCTTTCCGGGACGAGGATGGCATCGGCTCCGGCCGCGTGCGCCGTGCGGATGATGGCGCCGAGGTTGTGGGGATCTTCCACGCCGTCGAGCGCGAGCAGGAGTTTGGCGCCCTCGCCGACCTCATTGAGGGAGACGAATCCGTGCGCGGCGCCGAGCGCTACGACTCCCTGGTGGGTGGCGCTTCCGGCCAGACGGTCCAGCGCTTCCCGTGGCTCGAAACGAACAGGCACGGAAAGCTCGCGAGAGAGGTCGACGATTTCCTGTATGCGCGGCCCGGACAGGCCTTTGGCGACGACAACGCGGGTGAGGGGGCGACGGGCGCGGAGCGCCTCAAGGACAGGGTGAATACCGATGCGGGCAGGCACACAACCATCATGCAACGTGTGGGGTGGGTTGTGGGTCTGGATGTCCTCCACGGGCGTCAGAACCCACAACCCTGTGTGGCTGCGTGGTTGACCCCAGCTTAGGGCAGGATAGCTGAGGGAAAGGGCGTTCCGGAACGTAAGTGGTTGAAAGAGCGGCAAAAATAATCTGGGCTTCTCTGTTACCGGGGATTCATGGATCTTGCAAAGCAGGAAGGAATACCGTATTTTGTAGGAGGGACCCGGGACGTTGCCGTCCCGGGGTTTGAACTGCTTCTTATCAGTTCCTCCGGCTCTTGTGGAACCGGAGGGTGACTGTTACCGTCAGCGCGACGGCAGAGACAGTCAAGATGATCGTGAAGGTCATCTCGCCTCCTCTGTCCGAACGGATTGGATTTGCCGGCCTAGGGGCGCAAACCCAGGGCCGGCAGCCGTCCGGACTTTGGAAGTCCCTTCGGCACCCGCCGGGCGAAACTCAATCTTATTCCAATAAAAGTGGTTTGGTGTGGCACCCTACTCCGGCTTGCTCAACGTGAAGCGGGCGGGTGAGATGGTGAAGTAGTCCACGAAACGCTTGGGCGGCGCGGCGTCGGGTTCGCGGGCAGTCAGTTTTCGCGCCAGGTCGCCGAAGCGTTTGCCGAGTTCGCTGGACGCTTCGACGGGCCGCGCTTCCATGAACGCCCGGTGCACCCCCCGGTAATCGTTCGGCAGCTCCATCATGATCGGCAGCCCGATCATTTTCTCAATCTCCGCCGGCGGGATCAGCGACCGCTTTTGGGCGCGGTTCAGCAACAGGCTCACACGGTCTTCCAGTTCGATGCCGCGCAGGAACTCCAGCCGCTGCCGGGCCAGGTGCAAGGACGGCAGTTCCGGCGTGCAGACCATGAATATCCGCTTGGATTCCTGCATCAATTCCACGGAGAATCTCTCCAGGAGGCCCGAGAGGTCCGCGCAGATCACCTTGTAGTTCCGGCGCGCGAAATCAAGCAGATAGCGGATCTGGCCGGGCTCGATGCGGAAGCCGGGCCGGGCCTCGCCGGCGGGCAGAAGGTCCAGGTTTCCGACCGAATGGACCAGCCTGGGCCACAGCACCTCGTCAAGGCGGTCGGCGTGCTCGGCCGCGTCAACGATCGAGCCGACTCCCTTCAGTTGCAGCAGGAAACCGGCCATTCCGCAGTTCAGGTCGAAATCCGCCAGCAGGGTTTTCGTGTCCGGCAGGGATGCGAGCGCCACGCTCGTATTCAGCGCTACGGTGGAGCAGCCCACGCCCGGTTTCGAGGGCAGGAAGGTGTACAACAGGTCGGTGACCGGGATGTCCGGCGGCCTGCGCTCGAGCGCCGCATTCAGCCGCTGCAACGCGCCGGGCAGTTCGTGTATCGTCAGCGGGATGGAAACGAACTCCCTGATTCCGGCGCGCATCAGTTCGAGCAGAGTCCCCTGGTCGCAGCGGCTGTCGAAGGCCATGACCTGTATGCCCGGCGCGTGCGCCTCGATTTGTTTGGCGACCCGAAGCGCCTGTTCGAGCGACGCGACGCTGATGAAAAAGATCCGCGGCGCGAGCGCGCGGATGAGCCGGACGAGGTCGTTTTCGGTGGGATAGTCTCCGAGGCGGCGAAGAACCTGTACCTGGCCGATCTCGGCGAGGGCGTCCTGCAACTTCGCGGCGAGACCGGCGCCGGGAGAGACGATGATGGCGGGAATCATTCTTTACACTGATTCGGCAGGTGTTGACGGACGCAAGATGGGCGTAGGCTCCGAGAAGCAGCCACAAAAACGTGGTGCGAGGCCTCAGGTGAATGCGGGTAAATCTGACGCGGTTGACGGGCACTATTTAAGTTCCGTAGGATGACGGATGACCTCGACTGGCCCGATGGAAAACTTAGAAGTCCAGGCACAGCACGCTCCGGAAATTCCGGACAAGCTGTACTTCCGGATCGGCGAAGTCAGCCGGTTAGTGGGAGTTCAGCCCCATGTGCTGCGCTATTGGGAGTCGGAATTCACCGGGATTGCGCCGAAGAAATCCGGAACCGGCCATCGTCTCTACCGGCGCAAGGATGTCGAACTGCTTCTCGAGATTAAGCAGTTGCTATACGACAACCGCTACACGATCGAGGGAGCCCGCCGCCACCTGGAGGCTCGCGCCAAACCGGCGCGGCGCGCGCCAAAACCGCAGCCGCAGCGGAACCAGGGCGACCTGTTCGGCGCCGCTCCGCCTCCGGGGCTCGACGACGTACGGAAGGAACTGAGTTCCATCCTCGAATTACTCAAGTAAGCAGAACCTCTCCCGCGAGGTGGCGCAGCAAACGCACGTGTACCTCGACGGCTTCCAGGGCGGTCAGCGCGCGCTGACGAGCGCGGCGCAGCGCAAGACGCAGATCGGTAGTGAGCGCGTCCAGCAGGTCCCAACGTTCGGCGCTCCCCGGCGGCAACTCCGAAGGAGAGCACCGCGAAAGCTCCAGTTCCGCTTCCAGGCGTACGAGGCTTCCCGCCTCGACGGCCGCCAGAATCCGCCTTGCGGCCTCGGCTGAATCAGATGCGTGTACCATAATCTCCGCACTGCTCTTATCGGCGCGCGACCCGGGCATTTGAGCGGCTCAAAACAACCCCGCGTCCGCCGATATGCCAGATGGAGACACTTCGAACCATGATCCGGCTGACTCGCTTGAACCACGGACCATTCCTGCTCAATTCAGATCTGATCGAGCACGTCGAGACCACTCCCGATACGGTCATCACGCTCACGAACGGACATCAATTCATGGTCCGGGAGCAGGCCGAGGAGGTCGTGAACCGCATCGTCGAGTTTCGCCGCACGGTGAACGCGAACTGCCTTCTGAAGAGCATTTCCGAGCCCGTCCAGGCGGACAGCGAAGAGAACTAACTCCAAATCAATGGCCTCAGATCCAAAAGCCGACGCCGCAACCGCAAAGAAGACAGGTGGAGGCGGCAAGCCCGACCTGGCAACTCTGCTTGGCCTGATTGTCGCAGTGGGCGGTATCGTCGGCGGCATGATGCTGGAGGGCGGCAACATCAAGGAAATCCTCCAGCCCACCGCGGCGTTGATTGTTTTCGGGGGCACGTTGGGCGCGGTAATGGTAACCACGCCGCTCGAAGGCCTGAAGCGCGCCGTCGCCGCTCTCGTTTCCGTGTTCATGGAGAAGAAGCACAGCCCGGGAACGATCATCGAAGAAATCATCGGGTATGCCACCAAGGCCCGCAAAAACGGCATCGTTTCGCTCGAGCAGGACGCTGACGCGGTTGAGGACCCGTTCATGCGCAAGGCGCTGAACCTGGCGGTGGACGGCACGGATCTGCAGGAGATCCGGAAGATGATGGAACTCGAAATGACCGCGGAGGAACACAGGGTGGAGGGCGCAGCCAAGGTTTTCGAGGCGGCGGGAGGGTATGCACCCACAGTCGGGATCATTGGCGCCGTTCTGGGCCTCATCCAGGTGATGAAGAATCTGGAGAACATCGACGAAGTCGGGAAGGGCATTGCCACAGCGTTTGTGGCCACCATCTACGGAGTGGGTTCCGCCAACCTGTTCTTCCTTCCGGCGGGCAATAAGATCCGGGCGCGCGCACAAAGCGGGCTGCAACTCAAGGATCTGATGCTGGAGGGAGTTTCGGGCATTGTGGAAGGCCTGAACCCCAAGTTGATCCGCACCAAGCTGGAAGCCTACGGGGACGGCGAAGCCGCCGCGGCACCGGACAAAGCGCAGGCGAAAGCCGGGAAGGGCGCGGCGGCGCCCGCTGCCGCGCGGAGCTGACGGTAGCCGCCGATGGCTCGCAAGAAACCGCATGCCGGGCATGAGAATCACGAGCGCTGGCTCGTTTCCTATGCCGATTTCATTACACTGCTGTTCGCGTTTTTCGTCGTGATGTTTGCCACGTCGCAGGCTGACAAGGGCAAAGCGAAGCAGGTCTCCGAATCCGTGAAGAAGGCGCTTGAGGAGGGCCAGGTAGCGGCTGTCATTGCCGGTATCCTGGGCGGCGCTCCGGGTGGCAAGGGAAAAGGAAATGCCTTGGTGAAGGGCGGTGGAAGCAAAGAGGCGGAGCCGAAGAAGGCCGAGGGTCAGCAATACCTGGCCGAACTGCTGCCCACGCTACAGTTCCTCACGGCGGAACTGAAGGGCGAAATCGGGGCGGGGAAGCTGCAACTCCGGCTCGAGGCGCGGGGTCTGGTGGTCAGTCTTACCGAAGCGGCCTTCTTTCCGAGCGGGAAAGACGTGATCAATCCCTCCGGTTATGACAGTATCGGCAAGATCGCGGAGGCGATTCGCCAGCTCCCCAATCCGGTGCGCGTCGAGGGGCACACGGATTCGGTTCCGATTCATAACGAGCGGTTCCAGAGCAATTGGGAACTCTCGATCTCCCGCGGACTCGCGATGCTGACGCTGCTCACGCATCAGTTCCAGATCCCCCAATCGCAACTATCCGTCGCCGGGTACTCCGAATACCGCCCTCTCGGCCCGAATGAGACGGAGGACGGCCGCGCACGCAACCGGCGGGTCGATATCGTGATTCTCAACCAACTGGGATACGAACTGGAGCCCGATTCGGAAACGAAGAAAGCTGCGCCGCCGCCGAAAGAGTGATTAACTGATCTGGATATGAACCTGAACCCGCGGATGTGGCCGATTGCTCTCCTGCTGTGCCTGCCTCTGGCTGCCGGGGAAAAAGCCGCCTACGACAGCAACGGGCGGATGATCGCTCTGCTCTCGGACGCTGAGGACGTCAAGGTGATGTCCAACCTGGTCGCCGTGCTGCCGACAGGAAAACGGATATCCCTTCAAACGGCGCGCGGCGGCCGGCCCGCGGTGGCGCGAAAGGGCGACGCGCTGCTCTGGAGCGGCACATTCGAACTGCCGGACGGCGGCCGTGGACGCATGGAGTTGAAATCGGAAGAGGACGCCTCCGAAGTGCGCTATCTGGCCGCGGTGACCGCCGAGACGCGGCTGGAGGTGCAGGCGATCGAGTTTGTGATCGACCTTCCGCGCCCCGTCTTTCTGAATGGCCGCGTGGCGCCGGACGACGGCGAAGCCATCGCGCTCGTGGCGTTCAGGGCCGCCAGCCCGGTGCTCTATCGCGGAGCGCCGAAGGGCTTGCATTTCGTGGACGCCGGCGGCGCCGTGGCGCTTGACATGGGGTTCGACCGCGAAGCCCCGGCGGCTGTGATCGACCGATGGGATACCGCAGGCAGGTCGTTTCAGGTCCGGGCCGCTCTCCGGCGCGGGACGTTTCCGCCGGGCGCTTCCGCCAACCTGGCGACGGCCTTCCGGCTGACGAACAAGAGCGCGGCGCCTGCCGCACGGCTCACCGTTGATGCGTCGAAACCCGGTTACCGCTTCGACGGATTCGGCGCCAATTACTGCTGGAACAACGCGTCGCCGATCACAGCGTACACGCTGGACAACCTCAAGCTGGCCTGGGCGCGATCCGAGATGAAGGTTCAGCAGTGGGACCGGGAGCGCGACAACCCGGGCGCGGAGATCCGCGCGGATATGGAAACGATGCGCCGGTTCCATCAGATGGGCATCCCGTACGTCATCAGCATCTGGTGGCTGCCCGAGCGCTTTTACACGGACCCGTATGAGAAGCCCCGCTCGGCGCACTTCCGCAAGATCAACCCGGAGAAATGGGACGAGCTGCTCGACGTGATCGGGGGATACTTGCTGTACGCAAAGCGCGAATTCGGCGTCGAGCCCGACCTGTTTTCGTTCAACGAGGCGAACATCGGCATCTATGTCGGCCTGACTCCGGAGGACCACCTTCAGGCGATCAAACGCTTCGGCTCGCACTTCCGCAAACTGGGGCTGAAGACGAGGATGCTGCTCGGCGATGCGACCGGACCGCGGGATACGCACAAGTTCGTGCTGGAAGCCGCGGCCGATCCGGACGCGATGCAGTACGTGGGGGCGGTGGGGTTCCATTCCTGGGGCGGCGGCACGCCGGAACAGTACACGGCGTGGGGCGACGTGGCGGAATGGCTGAAGCTGCCGCTGCTGGTGGCCGAGCTTGGCGTGGATGCCGCTGCATACAACAACCGCGCTTATGACAGCTACCACTACGGCCTGCGCGAGGCTGAGATGACCCAGGAGTTGCTGATCTACGCCCGCCCGCAGGGCACGCAGTATTGGCAGTTCACGAATGACTACGCGCTGGCTCGAACGCGGCAGGGCGGAACGGTGGAGCCGACCGCGCGCTTCTGGCTCATGAAGCACTTCACGGACCTAACGCCGCAGAAGAGCGAGGCGCTGGCCGTGTCCTCGGATCAGCGATCCGTGCTGTTCACGGCTTTCCGCGCTGGCGGCGGCTACGCGCTGCACATCCTCAACCTGGGCGCGGCGCGCGACGTATCTTTAGAGGGTGTGCCGGACGCCGAGTGGCAGGCGACCGAATCCACTGAAGCGGCGCAGTACAAAGCGCGTCCGGCGGGACGCTCCGCGGCGGGGAAGCTCAGTCTGAAAGTGCCGGCGCGCTCTCTGGTGACGCTGAACGGTAAATGAAAAGACCGCTCCCTCGCGGTCGAGGCTCGGTCTCATGCAGTTTCCGAGCGGCGACCGCGAGGGAGCGGTCTGCCAATCTTCGATTCAGCTCTTGGGTTCCAGAATGAACGTGGGCGCAAGGCCTGAGATGCTGGAGAACCCGCCTCCGTTTCGCGCCGAGAGCCAGCTCGAGCAGCCCTGGACTTTGCCGAGGTAGGCGTGCGGATGCACGTCCACCTGCATTTCGTGCACCTCGACCTCGCCATAGCGCAGCAGCGGGAAGGGCGCGTAGGTCGCATCGACCTTCTCCTGGACCACGTACGGCGTACGCATCGCACGCTTGAGCGCCCGCTCCCAGGCGGTGCTGTCGGTTTCCCATCCGCGAATGGAATGGTGCTCGCCGGAATCGTCATTCGGCTTGAGCACGAGTTTCTCGCGGTTCTTGAGAATGAACTCAGGCAAGTCGACGGACTGAGCCTGGTAACTGACCTTGCTGGCCGAAACGACCCGGGTCCACGGAATGTACTGGCGGATCGCCTTGCGCTCCACGGCCGGGAAGGAGGATGTAATCGAGTCGTCCGTGAGCAGGTCGAAAATAGCCTTCTTGTGCGCCAGTTCCGAACGGAAGCTGTTCACGACGCAAGCTTTGCCCTCACGGTACGCCCGGACGAGCGGGTGCGAAAGATCGTATCGGAGCAGAAACTCCTGTGCCTTCACGCGGCGGTAAACCAGGTCGATCTCAAAATTGCCGCGCCGCAACACGCCATTCCGATAGTCGAGCTGTTCGGGCGAGACGATCTCGGTCGGGTAGCCCTCGGCCCGGAAGAACTCACGCAGAAGCAGGTACTCGCCCTGGTTCGCGCTCTGGAACGGCTGGCGGAACTCCAGGATCGCGATATTTGGAGATTTCTTTCCGCCGAATTGCTTGTAGGCTTTCAGCAATGCGGAGAGCAGATACTTCTTGCCGCCGAGTTTCTGGAGGTTGTACCGCTTGCGGAACTCCTTGATTGGCGGAACGTCGTAGAACAGGTCGGCCAATGCCTCGCCGTACGCTACTCCGACGGGCGTGTCGGCGTTGTACTCGACGAAATACATCGAGCCGTTGCACATATGCGTGTCGAGAAGCGAGGTGACCGCCAGGAACGGATATCCCGGGTCGATCGACGCCAGCATCTTCTCGGCAGGGAGCAACTCCATGCGCGTGAGCAGAGCAGGGTTCTCCAGCGCCATCTGCTTGACGCGATCGATCGCCGAGAAAAGGGCCTCGGCAGCCTTCACTAATGTGTCGTACTGGCGGCGCGTTAAGAAGTTCGGACGCAGAAACGGGCAGATTAGTCTGCCTCCCTGAGTCAGATGCTCGGCCTGCATACGCTCGGCCAGAGCTTCCGCCCAACTCAGGTCCTTGTAAGGCTCGCTTTCCAATAACTTCTGAAAACGGGCGACCGCATCATCCAATTGACTCATCCTGACTGATTTCTAACTTTCAGTATCTCACAGGGGTCCATAAACGGAAACATTTCACACTCGATTTAGTAACGCAAACTGCTGAGTCCAAGGGAGATATTTCGCTTGACGCAGGCCTGTTCCTGAGGTATTTGCCGCCAGCACGGGGCAGACTCAAACCGCTTGCTCACGCGCGCGGCCCGGCAGCGATTCTGAGCCGCAACCGTGAAAGAGCGGTTAGGCTACAGTGGTAAGTCTATGAGATGCCGATTGCTAGCGATCTTTCTGGGCGCTGTGTGCCTGATCCATGCGGACGAGGGCATGTGGCTGTTCAATAGCTTCCCGAAGGAACTCGTCGCCAGGAAGTACGGGTACCAGGTTACGGACGCCTTCCTGGACCACCTGCGGTTGTCTTCCGTGCGGTTCAACAACGGCGGATCGGGATCGTTCATCTCCCGGAGCGGGCTGCTGTTCACCAATCACCACGTGGGCTCGGACTGCATCCAGAAGGTCAGTTCGGCCGAGCACGACTACATGAAGAACGGGTTCATGGCCGCGACCCAGGCCGAGGAGAGGCCGTGTCCCGACCTGGAGGTGAATGTCCTGTTGCGGATGGAGGACGTGACCGCCAGGGTGAAAGGCGCCGTTGCGGCGGGTGCTTCGGCCGCGCAGGCAAACGAGCAGCGTAAAGCCGCTACAGCCCGCATCGAATCCGAGTGCGGGGCCAGGACCGGCAACCGTTGCGACGTGGTCACGCTCTACTCGGGAGGCGAATACCAGGTCTACGAGTACAAGAAGTACACCGACGTCAGGCTGGTGTTCGCGCCCGAGGTGGACATCGCCGCATTCGGCGGCGACCCGGATAACTTCACCTATCCTCGCTACTGTCTCGATTTCGCTCTGTTTCGCGCGTACGAGAACGGCAAGCCCGTCGAGCCCGGCGACTACCTTCGCTGGAGCCGCGAAGGGGTGAAGGACAACGAACTCGTCTTTGTATCCGGGCACCCCGGGGCTACGGGCCGGCTGGCGACAGTGGCGGAACTGGAGTTTAATCGCGACGTTTCCAATCCGCTCGTGCTCTCGCGACTCGGATCGCTTATCAAGGCTATGGAGGCGTATAGCGGCGAGAGCGAAGAGAACCGGCGCGTCGCGCGCGACGACCTGTTCTCAGTGCAAAACAGCTTCAAAGCGTACACGGGGTTCCTGAGCGGCCTGCGGGATCCGGCGCTGATGGCCGGGAAGAAGAAGGCGGAAGCGAGCTTGCGGGCGGCTGTGGACCGCGATCCGCAGAAAAAGCAGTTCGGGAGCGTATGGACGGAAGTAGCCGGCGCCTATCAGGCTTATCGCCCGATCTATAAGTCCGTGTACCTGTTCGAGCGCAGCGCGATTTCCGGTTCCAGCCTGTTCGGCATCGCGCGGCACGTGCTCCGGTATTCCGAAGAGACGCGGAAGCCGAACGAGCGCCGGCTGAGCGATTACACCGATGCCAGCCTGCCCGCGCTCGAGCAGGAGATGTACTCGCCGGCGCCGATTACGCCCTCGCTCGAGACGGCCGTCATCGCGGAATATCTCCGGTTCCTGAGCCAGGAACTCGGCCCGGGGGATCCCACTGTCCAGGAACTCCTGGACGGCAGGACGCCGGAACGAGCCGCGGCAGCGTACGTCCACACCAGCAAGCTTCAGGATGTGGCCGAACGAAAGCGGCTGGCAAAGGACCTCGAGGCGGTAAAGAGTTCCGAAGACGGCATGATCATGCTGGCCCGGATTCTGGACGGTCCGGCGCGCCGGTACCGGAAGGAGTACGAGGACCGGGTCCAGGCTGTGCTGGCCGGGAGCGCGGGAAAAGTGGCGCAGGCCCGCTTCGCCGTTTACGGCGCGAACGAGTACCCGGATGCAACGTTCACGCTGCGGCTCAGCTTCGCGCGCGTCGCGGGCTATCGCAACAAGGCAGGCCAGCCCGTTCCCTATACGACGAACTTCGCCGGGCTTTACGGCCGCGCCACCGGCAAGGACCCATACCAACTGCCGCCGCGCTGGGTGAAAATGAAGTCCGCGATCAAGCTGGATACCCCGTTCGATTTCGTGTCCACAGCCGATACTCACGGCGGCAACTCCGGGAGCCCGACGGTGAACGGCAAGGGCGAGGTTGTCGGCATTCTGTTCGATGGCAACATCGAGGGTCTGCCGAACCGGTTCGTGTACACGGATGCGCAGGCGCGCTCGGTGCATGTGGCGAGCCAGGGGATTGTGGAAGCGCTGCGGAACGTGTATCACGCGGGCAGAATACTAGAGGAGATGGGGATGTAACGATTGCAGTTCACAGGAGGATAGGAATGAGACGTGTTGGCTGGTTCCGTCTTGTTTTTCTCGCGTTTTTCGCCGTTTCCGGTGTCATGGCCGGCGGCAATAACTACAAGAATTTCGACGTCGCACTATATAGCCGGGTTTATGAGACGCAGCAGATGAAGGATCCCGCCTGGCTCGAAAGCCGTTGGGCGGCGGTGGTCAAATACATGAAGGTCGACAAGGTCTACCTCGAAACCCACCGCGACACAGTAGTGGTCGATCAGGCTACGCTCGATCAGGCGAAGAAGTTTTTCCTGGCGAAAGGGGTCAAAGTCGCCGGTGGCATTACCATTACGATCAGCGAAAGAAATCAGTTCGAAACCTACTGCTATTCGAACCCCGCGCACCGGAAGATGCTGCAGGAAGTAGTGGAGTTCACGGCCCGCAACTTCGATGAACTCATCCTGGACGACTTCTTCTTCACCGACTGCAAAGCCGACTCCGACATCGCCGCGAAGGGCAATCGCACCTGGACCCAGTTCCGGTTGGAGCAGATGGACGAGGCAGCCCGTAACCTGATCATCAAGCCCGCCCGGGCCGTCAATCCGAAGATAAAGATCGTCATCAAGTATCCGAACTGGTACGATCACTTCCAGAACCTCGGCTTCAATCTCGAGACAGAGCCCAAGCTCTTCGACGGGCTCTACACCGGCACGGAAACCCGCGATCCCAGCGGTAACCAGCACCTGCAGCAGTACCACGGCTATTCGGTCATGCGCTATTTCGAAAACCTGAAGCCGGGCGGAAATGGCGGTGGATGGGTAGACCAGGGCGGCATGAATCTTCCGAACCGCTTCGAAGAGCAGCTTTGGCTCACGCTGTTCGGCAAGGCTCCCGAAATCACGATTTTCAATATTGGCGCGATCTACTCGCCCACACGGAGCCCTGACGGAACCTTCATTCCCGATTCACGCGCCGCCAGGCTCGCCGGTCCCGTATTCGAGCGCGCCGACAAGATCCTCGGCCAATTGGGAAAACCCATCGGCGTCAAGACCTACAAACCCTTCCACTCCAGCGGAGAGGATCACCTGCCCAGCTATCTCGGCATGGTCGGCATCCCGATGGACGTCGTTCCGGCTTTTCCGTCCGAAGCGAACACCGTTCTGCTGACAGAGCAGGCGAGGTTCGATCCCACCATCGTGGCCAGGATTAAAAAGCAATTGACCGAGGGCAAATCGGTAATCATCACCTCGGGTCTGCTCAAGGCGCTGCAAGGCAAAGGCATCGAGGACATCATCGAACTCGAATACACGGGCAAGACGGTCGCTACTCGCGAGTTCTCGGGCTGGGGGCTTCGGGGAGCGAAGCTGGACTCGGACATGCTCATCCCCGAAATTCGTTATTTCACGAACGATTCGTGGGAAATCGTGAGCGCGTTCACTTCGCCCACACGTGCCTCCGGTACTCCGATTCTGCTGTCGGGCAAGTACTCAAAGGGCGTGCTCTACGTGCTGACGATTCCGCAGGCGCAGGGTGAACTCTACAGGTATCCTCAAAGCGTGCTGCGGGCGATTCGGAACGTCGTGGCGAAAGATATGTACGTTCGCCTGGACGCGCCGGCCATGGTCAGCCTGTTCGCTTATGACAACGACAGGTTCATTGTGGAATCGTTCGCCGAGGAGCCCGTGCAGGCGCGGATCGTCACGGACAAGCGGATTACAAAGATCCGCGATGTGGAAACCGGAGAGGAACTGACCGGCCAGCCACAGGGCAACACCACCGTGTTCGAGACGCCGCTCACTCGCGGCACATATCGGGTGTTTTCGGCCCTATAGCATCGGAGTGTGGCACAGGCCGGGAGGCCTGTGCCACCTGCTTCTCAGAACATGT
This sequence comes from Acidobacteriota bacterium, assembly GCA_023436715.1. Taxonomy (GTDB): domain Bacteria; phylum Acidobacteriota; class Terriglobia; order Bryobacterales; family Bryobacteraceae; genus Fen-330. Next base: position 17,498 of record JAEZIJ010000242.1, on the reverse strand, counting down.
AGAGCGGGGTGCCGGGTTCGGGTTCGCCGGCTCCCACGGTGACTTCCTCGCCCTCTTTGCCTTCCTTCACCTGGCGGCAGTAGATGCCTGCATCGCCGAGGTAGACTTCGAGCTCCGCCGGGCGGGGCAGTGAGCCCTGGATCAGCGCTTCCGCGAGCGGGTCCTCGATATACTTCTGAAGCGCCCGGCGCAGCGGCCGTGCGCCGAAGCTGCGGTCGTTGCAGGTCTTCTCCAGAATGTACTTCGCGGCATCCGGCATAAGCCTGATCTTGATCTGCTTCGCCGCCAGGTTCTCGTTCACGTGGCCCACAAGCAGATCGATGATCTTGACCAGGTCGTCATCCGTGAGCGCCTGGAACAGGATCACTTCGTCGAGGCGGTTGAGGAACTCGGGGTTGAACGCCCGCTTCACCTCGCTCATGACCATGTCCTCAATCTTCTGCGGGATTCCCTGGCCGATCGGGGCCGAGAAGCCCATGCCGGTTTTCTTTTCCAGGAACCGCGCGCCGAGGTTCGAGGTCATGATGATGATGGTGTTCTTGAAGTCCACCTGGTTGCCGATGCCGTCGGTCAACTGGCCGTCTTCAAACACCTGGAGCAGGATGTTGTACACATCCGGGTGCGCCTTCTCGATCTCGTCGAGCAGAATGATCGAGTACGGCTGCCGCTTCACACGCTCGGTAAGCTGGCCGCCCTCTTCGTAGCCGACGTATCCGGGAGGCGAACCGATCAGCTTCGAGACCGAGTGCTTCTCCATGAACTCGGACATGTCGAAGCGGACCAGCGATTTCTCGCTGCCGAACAGGAACTCGGCCAGCGCGCGGGCCACTTCGGTCTTGCCGACGCCGGTCGGGCCGAGGAACAGGAACGAACCGGCCGGGCGTTTGGGCGATTTGAGGCCGGCACGCGAACGCCGGATGGCGCGGGCCAGAGCGCCGATTGCCTTGTCCTGGCTGATGATGCGCTTGTGCAGCTCCACTTCGATGCGGAGGAGCTTCGAGACTTCCTCCTCCTTGATCGCCGTCATCGGGACGCCGGTCCAGCGGGCCACCACGTCCTCGATATCGTCCTTGCCGACCACGCCGGTCGAGGTGTCGTCCAGGTTATAGCGCTCACGAAGCTGGCGGAGATTCTCCCGCTCCTTGCGTTCCTCGTCGGAGTAGAAGCGCGCCTTCTCAAACTCGTGGTTGGCGATGGCGCTCTCCATGCGGTGCACGATGAACTTGATACGCTTCTGGATTTCGGATACTTCGGTCGGCAGCGTCGTTTGGCGCAGCTTCACGCGGGCGCCGGCTTCGTCGATCAGATCGATCGCCTTGTCCGGAAGGAAGCGATCCGGAATGAACCGGGTCGAGGTGTACACAGCCGTTTCGATCGCGTCTTCCGTGTAAGCCACCGCGTGAAACTTCTCGTACCGTTCTTTGACGCCGAACAGGATCTTGATGGCATCCGTCTCGGTGGGGGGTGGAACTTTGACGGCCTGGAAGCGTCGCTCGAGCGAACGGTCCTTTTCGATCGACTTTCGGTACTCGGACGGAGTGGTTGCGCCGATGCACTGGATTTCGCCCCGCGACAGCGCGGGTTTCAGGATGTTGGCGGCGTCGAGCGAACCCTCGGCCGATCCGGCCCCAACCAGCGTGTGCAACTCATCGATGAAGATGATGGCATTCTGGTTCTCCATCAGCTCCTTCATGATGGTCTTGAGCCGCTCTTCGAACTGGCCGCGGTACTTGGTGCCGGCGACGATGAGCGAGAGGTCCAGAGCGAGTATGCGCTTGTCGGCCAGGAACGACGGCACGTCGCCGTCGGCGATCCGCTGTGCCAGTCCCTCGACGATGGCCGTTTTACCGACGCCGGGCTCGCCGATCAGCACCGGGTTGTTCTTCGTGCGGCGGCAGAGGATCTGCACGACGCGCTCGAGTTCGTAATCGCGCCCGATCAGGGGGTCGAGAGTGCCGTCCAGCGCGGCCTGTGTGAGGTCGCGGCTGAATTCCGAGAGCAGCGAGCTTTCCTTGGGCCGGCTCGCGGAAACCTTCTCGGAGGTCGAACGCGATATTTCCTCGCGCACCTGGGAAAGCCGCAATCCGCGCTCGTGCAGAATCTCGGCTGCAAAGCACTTTTCCTCGCGCAGCAGTCCGAGCAGCAGGTGCTCGGTTCCGATGTGCTTGTGATTGAGGCGCTCCGCCTCCTCCGCGCCGTACGCCAGGACGCGCTTGCACTCGTGGCTCAGCGGCAGGTCGACCGAAGTGGAGACCTTCTCCCGAATCGTGGTGTGTGACTCAATCTGCTTACGAATCGAATCGATGTGGGCCGCCGACCGCAGGAACCGGTTTGCCAGGGCCTTGTCTTCCCGCAAAAGTCCCAGCAAGAGGTGCTCCGTCTCGATATAGGGGCTGCCGAACTGGCTGGCCTCATACCGGGCGAAGAAGATGACGCGTCGGGCCTTTTCCGTATATCGTTCAAACATAACTATTCCCGCCTTCGAAGCCTACAGAATCACCACAAGGCGCAGCGCCTTCAAACGGCGTCTCGTCCACCAGGGCTCCGCCTTCCAGCTTCAAAATCCGGTCGCACCGTTTAGCGAAGGACCGATTGTGAGTGACGTAGATCGATGTCAACCCGTGGGACCGGTGTAATTCGGCCAACATCCCCATAATCATCTCTCCGGTTCTGAAATCCAGATTCCCGGTCGGTTCATCCGCGAGCAGGAAAGCCGGTTTTCCGACCAGTGCTCGCGCCAAAACGACGCGCTGTTGCTCGCCCCCTGAAAGCTCTCCGGCCCGGTGAGTGGCCCGGGGCTTCAAACCTACTTCTTCCAACATCGCAAGGGAGGCAGGCGCGGCCTCTTTCTGGGAAGTTCCCCGGATCAACAACGGCATCATCACGTTCTCCAACGCCGTAAACTCCGGCAGGAGATAGTGGATCTGCCAGACAAACCCGATTTCCCGGTTCCGAAACTCCGCCAATTGCGGATCGGGCAGGGCTGTTAGTTCTCTTGAACCGAAGTATATCCTACCCGTCGTCGGCCTGTCGAGAGCGCCTAACAGATGGAGAAGAGTGGACTTACCCGCCCCCGACTCGCCGATGAGAGCGAGTTGCTCTCCCCTCTCCACCTCGAGATTCAGATCTTCAAAGACCGCGAACTCGCTGTCACCGGACCGGTACTTCTTCGTCAGACCGGCGGCTCGAATGGCGATCTCTTTGGGCATGCAAATCGTTCCTTGCCAGGGTCCCCTAATACTACGCTAACACGGGACAAGCTCCAGGCAAGCTGATTGAGAGAATTTGCCCCCCGAAACTGAGCTGTTTGCAGGCTCAATAGCTTAGATGCCAAAAGGTGCCCGTAAGTTGCAAAACAGGCGCGTCCGCACGCCGGCTAGAACCTTGGCAGGCCGCGCATCAGAGAGGCCGTGCTGCCGCCGCTTGGAAGGTCCACATAATGGATCACACGCCAGTTCCGGTCCACCGCTCCGATGTAGCGGAGATCATTGCGGTCCGTACCGAGCAGGATGATGTAGTAGGATCGCTGCGGATACCACAGCGCGCGGTACTGCAACTCTCCCGCATTGTCGCGCCAGCGGTCTTCCGAAGGCTGGCCGAGTTTCCGGACGACGGCGAAGTAATCGTCCGTACGCGAAAGGGCCAGGAAGTCCTGGTCCGCCGCGGTGAACTTGACGGTTCTCAGCGCGCCGCCGTGAATCACGAACAGCGCGAAGGCGAGGATCAAGGCTCCGGCTCCCAGAATCATGGCGATGAGCCTCCCCACCCGCTGCTCCGTGCCGCCGGTGTTGCCGCGAGGCGGCTTTGGTTCGGCCGAGGGGCCCGCGGGCCTCGGGGTGTCGTTTACGGCCGCTGGCATCTCGATCACCCGCCGCTCATGCGGCCACACGCTGCCGGCCTTGTACTCGAGTTCCTTCAGCAGGCCGACGATCATCACCGGTTCGTCAACTCTCGAAATTTCGCCGAAGTACCGGCGCGGAATCCAGATCTCCAAGTCGCTCTTGGCGTTGGCGACCAGCACCTCCGACCAGCTCGCCTTACGGAAGCGCCACTCGTTATGCTCGACGTTCAGGATCGGCGGAAAGAACGAGAACGGGCGCCGCGCCATCGGCTCAAGGGGCGGCGGGATGGGCGATTCTGACATAAACGGTTACTCTATCGAAATCGGATAACGGCTGTTTGCGCCTGCCATTCGCAGTAAAGACGACTTCTACAGGCGGCGCGGTAACCTGGCCGGGACGGATTTCATCAGTCTATTCCCAGGATCTCCAGGATGCTCTCGGCGTCAGTCCGCCGTATGATGACGGCCTGCCGCATCTGTCGCGGGTCCTCACGTTCATCGAACGCCTGAAAAAGGGCCATTTTGGCGATCGCATAGCGCTCGTTGGCGTTGAGTGTGTGGCGCTCGTCCTCCCACGCCGCGGTTGCGGAAGGCGCCAGGAACACGGAAACCCGCTGGTAGGTTTTGCGGTCCGCGGAAACCTGGAACACATACTCGGCGGCTTGTTCGGAGCCGCGGGCGGCCTGGCGGCTGCCTTCGTAGCGATAGGCGTACACGTAGCCGCTGCGGGCGGAGTAGGTCTTCTCGCGCCGGTTCGCCGGGGCGCCCTCCAGCGGCGCCGGGGTTTTCACGCACAACTTGCGGAGCCACGCCCTCATCGTTGCAGACTGGATTCTAGCATGGACGAACGCCTGCTCCGCGGCTGCGAGCTGTTCAACGAGGAACGGTTCTTCGAGGCTCACGAAGAGCTCGAGGCGCTGTGGACGGCGTGCCGGGGAGAACGCCGCCTGTTCCTGCAGGGCTTGATTCACCTTGCGGTAGGCTTTCACCACTGGCGGAACGGCAACCTGGCGGGCGCGTCGCGGCAGCTCCGCAAGGGGCTACGGAAGATCGCCGGCTACCTGCCCACTTGCGAGGGCATCGATACGAGCCGGCTTTCCAAGGAGTGCGTCGCGGCGCTCGAACGCATAGAGGATGGGGAGGATCTGGCCGCGTACCCCCGCATCCGGCTACAATCTTGAGTAACTACGATGCCCGCCATCAGGCTGTTTGCCTGCTGCACAGCACTTGCCGCGGCGCTCGCCGCGCAGACGCCCCCGGCGGACCAGCCCGCCAAGATCGCAAACACCGGCACGCCGATACGGATTCCTTTCACGTGCGCGGACGAGGATATGCGCGCCCTTGGACTCACCTGCCCGGCAAATCAACCCTGCCCGGTGTACCTGGAACTGGCGGGACTGGACTCGTCGGGGAGCAGGATTCTGCTTTCAGGCAATCTGCACGCCGAGAATGCCACGATATCCTCCATTCTGCTTGCAAGCGACGACGGCGGGAAGACATGGCTGGAGCCGCACGACCGCATTCACGGCGCCGGGTTCGATCAGATTCAGTTCTTCGACCTGGAATCCGGTTGGATTGCCGGGCAGCAGTTCGGGCCGCTCCCACGAGATCCTTTTCTGCTGGTGACGCGCGACGGCGGGAAGACCTGGCGCGCGCGGCCACTGTTCAGCGAGAGCCGAACGGGTTCGATCGAGCATTTCCATTTCGATTCCAAGGCGCATGGGATGCTGTGGCTTTCGCAGACCGGCGAGGCGGGCGACCGTCACGCCGTGCTCGAATCGGCGACGGGCGGGGAGAACTGGACGGTTCGTGAAACGAGTAGCCGCCCGGGTCCGCGAACCAGGAGCGCTGTTGCGCCGGTATACCGGCTGCGCACGGACGCGGCGACGAAGTCCTATCGGCTGGAAAAGCACACGGGCGAGCGATGGCTGCCGCTGGCGAGCTTCCTGGTGCGCGTTGGGGAGTGCCGGGAAGCGGAGGTTACGATTCCGCCCGAGCCTCCGCCGCAATGAGTTCGACGCGAAGCACACCATATTTTGGGAATCGAAACTCCCGGCGGGGGCGGCTGGGGGCAGCTCACGTTATCATAAGTGTGTAGCACCAGGGAGGATCATTGCGCGCAGCAGCACCAGCTACAACCTTGCCGGAACGGAAGCCACTGAGCCGGCGCCAGTCGGTGGGATTAGTGTTCCTCTGCACCCTGCTCGGGGCAGCGGGCCAGGTTCTGATCAAGATGGGAGCGAAGGCGTCCGCTGTGACCGCGCCCTGGACAACCGCTGCCGGCATATGGGCGAACCTCTGGGCAATGGCGACGACCCCGAGCCTGATCGGTGGATATGGCCTATACGCGTTGATGACTGTGGCCTTTATCTACGCCCTGCGGGACGAGGAACTCTCGGTCATGTACCCGATCATCTCGCTCACCTACGTATGGGTGGCCGGGTTGTCGGTCTGGCTGTTCAGTGAAACGGTGAACCTGCACAAGTTTCTGGGAGTGCTGATCATCGTAGCCGGGGTTGTGGTGCTCGGGAGGGAGGGCGTCGGGAAATGACGGCAACACCGATTCAATCCATCGTGCTGGTGGGGATCGCGTCTTTCATCGGCTCCTTCGGCGCCCTGTTCCTCAAGGCGGGGGCGGCGAAACTGCATGGTGGCGTCCGCTACCTCGTTTTCAACCCGAAGCTGCTGCTTGGAGTGGCGCTGTTCTGCGCGTCCTCGCTGGCCTACGTTGTGGGCGTGAGGCGGGGCGAGTTGAGCGTGCTCTACCCGCTGGTGTCGCTGAGCTATATCTGGACCATGGTGTGGTCCGTGATGTTCCTCAAAGAGCGGATGACAAAGAACAAATTCCTCGGCCTGGGGCTGATCGTAGCCGGCATTGTTTTTATCGGCTTGGGCAAGGGATAGAGCCGTATCAGGGCACGGCTTCAGCCGTGCCGTAGCGTCATGAGAAGACCCGGGCTTTAGCCCCTGTGCCCTCTCTCGAAAATCTCTCCCCGGATTGACTCAGGCCGCCCGAGGCTTGAAAGTGGTCGATCGGCCCACGAGAATCTGAGCGTACCGGGTAGGCGCGTGGCCTCGCCCGTGGGTCAGCGGCCAGCAGGGGCTGAAGCCCGTGGCTTGGCAAGGGCTTGCGGCACGGCTGAAGCCGTGCCCTGATACAAGGCCCAAGCTACGGACTTTTGCCTGAAGCCTCCCACACCTTGCTACGTTCCTGTTGGTGTATGCTGATTCCTTAACAGCGTTAACTTGAAACCGGGTTAATCGGACAAAAAGGCTCGAAAACCTGGAAAGGAATCAGCCATGCCAACGCTCCAGGAGCAGGAGTTTGTCGACAAAATCGTCGCGGACTATGACGGGCGGCCGGGATCGCTGCTGACAATACTCGAAAGAGTCCAGGAACGTACCAGCGGCAAATACCTTTCGGCCGAGGTGCTGGAATACATCGCCGCGAAGATGGACATTCCACTCGCCCAGGTCCACAGCGTGGTGACGTTCTACGCGTTATTTAATCTCCAGCCGCAGGGCGAGAACACGATCTGCGTCTGCCGGGGCACGGCCTGTCACACGCGCGGGTCGCGCGGGCTGCTCGAGCGTTTGAAGCTGGAAATGGGCGTCAAGGGGAAGAGCGACGAGCCCGACGCCGACAAGCTCTCCATCACCACTCCCGACCGCAAGTACACCATCCGGACGGTTGCCTGTTTCGGCCAGTGCGCGCTGGCGCCGGTAGTGGAGATCAATCACCAGATTTTCGGGCACATGAACGAACGGACGCTGCGCACCGAAGTTGAAGAGCTTGCGAAGGGCAAATAATGCGGATCCAGGACATCAGTTCGTTTAACGCGGTGAAAGAGGCGGGACTGGCGAAGTTGCTGCCCTACAAGCCGCGGATCGGCGTGGGCATGGGCACGTGCGGATCGGGCAACGGCGCTGAGGGTGTGTACCACGCGTTTGCGGACGGGATCGACCAGCGCGGGCTCGACGTGCAACTGGCGCGGGTCGGCTGCTTCGGCTTCTGCGCGCAGGAGCCGCTGGTGAACGTCTGGCTGCCGGGCCGGCCGCTGGTCATTTTGCGGCGCGTGCAGCCGAACGACGTGCCGCGCATCCTCGACGACCTGTACATGGGCCGGATCACCCAATCGCTGGCGCTCTGCAAGATCGAGGACTGGGACCACCTGACGGGCCAGGTGAAGTACGGCTCCGGGTATCCCGAAATCCCGTCCTGGCGTGAGGTGCCGTTTTTCCGCGGCCAGAAGAAGATCGTGCTGCGCAATTGCGGATTGATCAGCGCGGACGACATCGAAGAATACATCGCGGTGGGCGGCTATCAATCGCTCTACAAGGTGTTGATCGACGGCAACCCGGACGCGGTGATCGAGCAGATCAAGGCATCGAAGCTGCGCGGGCGCGGCGGAGCGGGCTACCCCACGGGCCTGAAGTGGGAAGCGCTGCGGAAGGCGAAGGCGGAGCCGAAGTACATCATCTGCAACGCCGATGAGGGCGACCCGGGCGCGTACATGAACCGCAACGAGATCGAAAGCGATCCGCATGCGCTGCTCGAAGGGATGATTATCGGCGGCTACCTGACCGGAGCGCGCGAAGGCATCATCTACGTTCGCGCGGAGTATCCGCTTGCGGTGCACCGGCTGACCAGGGCCATCGAGCAGGCGAAGGAGTACGGCCTGCTGGGCGAGAACATCCTCGGACGGGGGTTCCATTTCGATCTGTCCCTGGTCGAGGGCGCAGGCGCGTTCGTGTGCGGCGAAGAGACGGCGCTGATCGCGTCGCTCGAAGGGCATTCGGGGCGTCCGCGGCCGCGCCCGCCGTTCCCGGCGCAGAAGGGTCTCTACGGCAAGCCGACGAACATCAATAACGTCGAGACGTGGTACAACATCGCTCCGATTGTGGCCAAGGGCGCGGCGTGGTTCTCGGAGACGGGCAGTACGAAGAGCGCCGGCACCAAGGTGTTTTCGCTGGTAGGCAAGGTCACCAACACCGGGCTGGTGGAAATGCCGCTCGGAACGCCGCTCAAGACGTTCGTCTATGACGTGGGCGAGGGAGGCACGAACAGCCGGCAAGTGAAGGCCGTGCAGACCGGCGGACCTTCGGGTGGCTGCATCCCGCAGGAGATGTTCGACACGCCGGTGGATTACGAGACGCTGGCGAAGCTCGGCTCCATCATGGGCTCCGGCGGCATGGTGGTGATGGATGAAGACAACTGCATGGTGGACGTGGCGCGGTACTTCATCGAGTTCACCCATTCGGAATCGTGCGGAAAGTGCGTGCCCTGCCGCGTGGGGCTCGACAAAGCGCTGAATATCTTACAGGCGTTCACGAACGGCGAAGGATCGGAGGACGATCTCGAATGCCTCGATGAACTCGGGCGGATGGTTCGCGACATGTCGCTATGCGGCCTGGGGCAGACCGCGCCCAACCCGGTTCTGACCACGATGCGGCACTTCCGCCACGAGTTCGAGGACCACATTCGCGCCAAGCGGTGCCGCGCCGGCGTTTGCGAGAACCTGGCGCTGTCGCCCTGCGAAAACAGTTGCCCGCTGCACATGAACATCCCCCGGTTCCTTCAGTTGTACAAGGAAGACCGGCTGGAAGAGGCGTTCGAATCGATCGTGATGGACAACCCGCTGCCGGCTTCGACCGGCCGCGTGTGCCAGCATCCGTGCGACGACCGCTGCCGCAGAACGAACCTCGATTCAGCGGTGAATGCGCGCGACGTACACCGCTTCATCGCGGACACGATCTACGCATCCGGCAGCTACCCGGCGATGATCGAGCGGATCGCGGCGAAGAAACTGGCAGCGACCGGCAAGAAGGTCGCGGTGATCGGAGCCGGCCCGACCGGGCTGACTTGCGCGTTCTATCTCACGCTGCTCGGGCACGAGGTCACGATCTACGAATCCAATCCCGGTCCCGGAGGCATGCTGCGCTACGCGCTGCCTGAATACCGCCTGCCGAAGAGCGTGCTCGACCAGGAAATCGCGCTGATCGAGCGGCTGGGCGTGAAGTTCGTCTACAACACCGCGGTGGGGTTCGAGCTTTCCCTCAACGATCTGGACACGATGTACGACGCCGTGTTCCTGGCCATCGGCACATGGAAGGAAGCCTGGGTGTATCTGCCCGGCACCGAGTTGCACGGCGTGATGCCGGCGCTGCTTTTCCTCGAGGCGGTATCGAAGGGCGAGCAGGTGAAGCTGGGCACGAAGGTCGTGGTGATTGGAGGCGGCAACGCGGCCATCGATTCCGCGCGCACCGCCTTGCGCATGGGCGCCGAGGTCACGGTGATCTACCGCCGCGAGCGGAAGGACATGCCGGCGATCAAGGAAGAAGTGGAGGCGGCGGAAGCCGAAGGGGCGAGCTTCGTGTACCTGGCGGCGCCGCACCGCATCGTGGGGATTCACGGCGGCGTGAAGGCGATCGAGGTGGTGAAGACGAAGCTGGGCGAGTTCGATTCGTCCGGGCGGCGCAAGCCCGTGCCGACCGAGGAAATTCAGGTCTACAAGTGCGACACCGTGATCCTCGCCGTGGGCGAGAAGGTGGATCTGGACGTGGCGCGCGCCTCGGGGTTGACGCTCAAGGAATCCGGAACCGTCGAGGTCGACCGGTTCTCGCTACAGACGAGCCGGCCCAAGTTTTACGCGGGCGGCGACGTGATTACCGGGGCCTCGAACGTTTCGAACGCAATGGGCTACGGCAAGAAGGCGGCGCGCAACATCGACCAGATGCTGATGGAAGACAAGCGCATCCCGAAGCTCTCCCGTAAATGGGAGTTCGACCCGACGCCGCCGGCGCATCCGAGCGAAGCGCCGCGCCAGGTGCCCGGGCAGCTTGTGCCACTCGAGCGCGTCAAGAGCTTCGAGGAAGTGACCACCGGGCTGACCGCCTTGCAGGTGCTGGAAGAATGCGAGCGCTGCCTGCGGTGCGACGTGAAGGCGAACGGCGAATAGGCCGCAAGTACGAGAGGAATCATTCATGCCTTTGGCGCAGAAAGTATCGATCAGGATCGACGGCGAATACGTGAGCGCGCGGGAAGGCCAGACCGTCCTGGAGGTGGCGCTGGCCGCTGGAAAGTACATTCCGACGCTGTGCTACCTCGGCGGGCTGTCGGCGGCGGGCGCGTGCCGGTTGTGCGTGGTGGAGGTGTCCGGCGTCGGGCGGCTCGTGCCTTCGTGCACTACGGCGGTGCAGGACGGCATGTCGGTGACCACGAATTCCGAGAAGCTGGCGCGGTATCGCAAGATGGCGCTGGAACTGCTGCTGACGGAGCGCAACCATTACTGCTCGATTTGCGTCTCCAACGGGCATTGCGAGTTGCAATCGATGGCCAGCCGGTTCGGCCTGACGCACGTGCGCTATCCCTACAGCTACCCGGCGCTGCCGGTGGACGTTTCGCATCCCAAGTTCGTTCTGGACCACAACCGCTGCATCCTGTGTACGCGCTGCGTGCGAGTGTGCGCCGAGGTGGAGGGCGCGCACGTGTGGGACGTCGCCTCGCGCGGAATTCGCTCCACGCTGGTGAGCGAATTGAACAAGCCCTGGGGCGATTCCAGGACGTGTACGAGCTGCGGCAAGTGCGTGCAGTCGTGCCCGACGGGCGCACTGGCCGAAAAAGGGTGGGCGGTCGAGGAGATGACGAAGAGCCACGAGAATATCTCGCGGCTGGCGGCTAGACGCGGGGTGAAAGCATGAAAAAAGTGAAGGTCGCGACCGTTTGGCTGGACGGCTGCTCGGGCTGCCACATGTCGCTGCTGGATATCGACGAGAGCCTCGTGGCCGTGGCGCAGAAGATCGACCTGGTGTACGGCCCGCTCGTTGACGCGCAGAAGTTCCCGGAAGGCGTGGACGTTGCGCTCGTGGAAGGCGCGGTGAGCAGCCAGGAGGACCTGGCGAAGGTTCAGACGATCCGTGAGCGGAGCAAGTTCCTGATCGCGCTCGGGGATTGCGCGGTGACGAGCAACGTTCCGGCCATGCGCAACACGATTCCCGTGAAGGATCTTCTGGACAGGGTGTACATACAGGGCGCAACGAAGGACCCGGGTGTGCCGGCAAACGGCTTGCCGAAGCTGCTGAAGCGGGCCGTGCCGGTTCAGGAAGCCGTGAAGGTAGACCTGCACGTGCCGGGCTGCCCGCCTCCGGCCAGGGCGATCCTTTACGTGTTGGGCGAGTTGCTCGAAGGCCGCACGCCCGACCTCGGCTCGAAAGTGAAGTTTGGATGAGGGCGCGCGCAATGAAGAAGATCACTATCGATCCAGTGACCCGAATCGAGGGGCACGCCAAGATCAGCATCTACCTGAACGACGACGGGAAGGTAAGCAGTACGCAGTTCCACGTCACGCAGGTGCGGGGCTTCGAGAAGTTCGTCGAGGGCCGGCCGTTCTACGAGATGCCGGGGATCACCGCGCGCATCTGCGGCATCTGCCCGGTGAGCCACCTGCTCGCGTCGGTAAAAGCGTGCGACGCGATTATGGGCGTGAAGATCCCCGAAACCGCGGCGCAACTGCGCGAAGCCCTGCACTGCGGGCAGTTTATCCAATCGCACGCGCTGAGCTTCTTCCACCTTTCCGCGCCGGACCTGCTGCTCGGCATGGATTCTGACCCCGCGGCGCGCAACGTTCTCGGTGTGATGCAAAAGCATCCGGAACTTGCGAAGGACGGCATTGCGCTTCGGAAGTTCGGCCAGCAGGTCATCGAGGGTCTGGCGAAGGAGCGCATACATCCGTCGTGGACAGTGCCGGGCGGGGTAAACGCTCCGCTCGACGCAGCGGAGCGCGACCGCATCCTCAAGGAACTACCAGGCGCGCAGGCGATCACGCGGAGGACGCTCCAGATGTTCAAGGGCGTACTGGACGAGTTCAAGGAAGAGATCGGATCTTTCGGCAATGCGCCCACGATGTATGCGGGCCTCGTGGACCCGGCCGGTAATCTTCAGCTTTACAACGGAGGGCTGCGGTTCAAGGATGCCGAAGGCGGCATCGTGCAGGACCTGGTGGCCGCGTCCGAGTACGAGAACTACATCGGCGAGGCGGTGCTTCCGTTCTCGTACCTGAAGGCGCCCTATTTCAAGCCTGCCGGATACCCGGACGGAACGTATCGCGTCGGACCGCTCGCGCGACTGAACGTGGCCGAACGCTGCGGAACGCCGGAAGCGGATAAGGAGCTTTCGGAGTACCGGCAGCGGTACGGAGCTGTGGTCGCGAGTTCATTCCACTTCCACTATGCGCGGCTGATCGAGGTCGTGTACGCTCTGGAGCGGCTGGGCGCGCTGCTGGATGACCCGTCTATTCTGAACACGCGCGTGCGGGCGCACGCCGGCGTGAATTCGCTTGAGGGCGTGGGCATGATTGAAGCTCCGCGCGGAGTGCTGATTCACCATTACAAGGTGGACGACCAGGGCGCGATCCGCTGGGCCAACCTCGTAGTGGCGACGGGCCATAACAACCTTGCGATCAGCCGCAGCGTCGAGCAGGTGAGCCGTCATTTCATCGACGGGAAGAAGCTGAAGGAAGGGATGCTGAATCGCGTGTCCGCCGTGGTGCGGGCCTATGACCCCTGCCTGAGCTGCTCGACGCACGCCGCGGGGCAGACGGCGCTTGATGTACGGCTGGTCGGGCACGACGGAAGCGAACTGGACCGGCTGCGGTCGTAAGCGGCCCGTCAAAACCACTGGGCCGCAGATGAACGCAGATCAACGCCGATGGAAACCAGATGCCTTATCTGTGTTCATCGGCGTTTATCCGCGGCCTTTTCAATAGACTCTTACACCAGGTCCAATTCCCGGAAGAAATACCCGAGTTCGAATCTGGCCGTCTCGGGCGCGTCGGAGCCGTGCACGCAATTCCGCTGAATGCTTTGGGCGAAGCGTTTTCGAATGGTGCCCTCGGCCGCGTTGGCCGGATTGGTGGCACCCATTACGTCGCGCCACTTGCGAATCGCGTCTTCGCGTTCCAGTGCGAGCACAATGACCGGTCCTTCGGTCATGAACTCCACCAGGTCCTCGAAAAACGGCTTTCCGCAGTGGACGGCATAAAAGCCTCCGGCCCCGCGCCGGTCCAGGTGGAGCATGCGCATGGCCCGGATCTGAAAGCCGGCCTGCTCGATGGTGGTGAGGATCTCGCCCGCGATGCGGCGGGCAACGGAATCGGGTTTGATAATAGCTAGCGTACGTTCTGTCATAAAACAGCTTTCACTTTGTCGCCGATCTCAGCGGGCGAGGCGCACACGACGACGCCGGCGGCTTCCAGGGTGCGGATCTTGTCTGATGCTTTGCCCGAGCCGCCCGAGATAATCGCGCCGGCATGTCCCATACGGCGGCCCGGCGGCGCCGTCTGCCCTGCGATGAAGCTGACCACCGGCTTTTTCACGTTCTCCTTGATGTAGGCCGCGGCGGTTTCCTCCGCGTTGCCGCCGATTTCGCCGATCAGCACGATCGCCTCGGTCCCGGGGTCTTCGTCGAAGAGGCGCACCGCGTCAACGAAGCTCGTTCCGATAATCGGGTCGCCTCCGATGCCGATGCAGGTGGATTGGCCTATGCCGCGCCGGGTCAACTGATCCACCGCTTCGTAAGTCAGCGTGCCCGAGCGTGAGACCACGCCGACGCTTCCTTCCTTGTGAATGTGGCCCGGCATGATGCCCGCCTTGCACTTGCCCGGCGAGATAATCCCGGGGCAGTTCGGGCCGATGAGCCGCGTGTTGCGGGTCTGGAGATACCGCCAGACCCTTACCATATCGAGCGCCGGAATGCCCTCTGTGATGGCAATCACGAGGGCCAGGCCGGCATCGGCAGCCTCCATAATCGTGTCGGCCGCAAACGCGGGCGGCACGAAGATGATCGACGCGTTCGCGCCGGTGGCACAAGCGGCCTCGGCGACGGTGTTGAACACCGGGCGTTCGAGGTGAGTGGTGCCGCCTTTTCCAGGTACAACGCCGCCCACGATGTTCGTGCCGTAGGCGATCGATTGCTCCGAATGGAAGGTGGCTTCCCTTCCGGTAAAGCCCTGAACCAGGAGCCGCGTTTCCTTGCCTACGAGGATACTCATTGTGCCAGCCTCACTACTTTTTCGGCAGCGTCTTTCATGCCGTCGGCCACGGTGAAATCCAGTCCCGAATCCAACAGGATTTTCCGGCCGAGTTGGACGTTAGTGCCCTCCATGCGGACCACAATGGGCACGCCCACCTTCAGTTCCCGCGCGGCCGTGACCACGCCGGTCGCCAGCACGTCGCACCGCAGGATGCCGCCGAAGATGTTGATCAGCACGGCGCGCACGCTGCGGTCCGTGATCAGGATGCGGAACGCGTTGCGGATCTGCTCGGCATTGGCGCCGCCGCCGACGTCGAGGAAGTTCGCCGGGCTGCCGCCGGCGTGCTTGATGATGTCCATCGTGGCCATCGCCAGGCCCGCGCCGTTCACCATGCATCCGACGTTGCCATCGAGCTTGATGTAGTTCAGGCCGAAACGCGAGGCTTCGACTTCGAGCGGATCTTCTTCGTTCAGGTCGCGCAGCTCGATCAGGTTCTTGTGGCGGAAAAGCGCGTTGTCGTCGAGATTGATCTTGGCGTCGAGGGCAAAAACCTTTCCGTCCGCCGTGAGAATGAACGGATTGATTTCGGCGAGCGAGGCATCGACGGCCTCATACGCGCGCGCGAGTGCGATCATCGCCGCGGCAGCCGCCGGAGCGCTTGCGGCCGGAATCCCGATTCCGTAAGCGAGTTTCCGCGCCTGAAACGGAGTAAGGCCCAGACCGGGTTCGATCGCTTCCTTGAGAATCAGCTCCGGGCTTCTCGCGGCGACTTCCTCGATCTCCATGCCTCCGGCGGCGGACGCCATGAAAACCGGCTTGCCCTGCACGCGGTCCAGCACAATGCCGAGATAGAGTTCGCGCTCGATCGGTAAGGTCTGCTCAACGAGCACGCGTTGTACGATGCGGCCCTCCGGGCCCGTCTGGTGCGTCACCAACCGCATGCCCAGCATCTTCTTGGCGATCTCGACCGCCTCATTCAGAGTCCTGGCGATCTTGACTCCGCCGCCCTTGCCCCGGCCGCCGGCGTGTATCTGCGCCTTTACAACGACGGGTGCGCCGATTTCCTTGGCCGCAGTCTCGACTTCCTCGACCGAACGGGCGACTTCACCCCTCGGCACGGGAACTCCGTACTGGCTCAGGATGGCCTTTGCCTGATACTCATGAATCTTCATGGGAATCTCTGTTACGATTGGCTAAAATAGCTGCTGCCGTTAGCCGCCCAGCACTCTAGATGATATAACATGTCGCTGCTTCCATATCTGCATCGCATTGCCGCACGCGAACATCTGCCGCCGGAAGAAGCACAGGCCGCGATGGCGATTATTCTCGAGGGAGGCGCCTCGACGGCGCAGGTCGCCGCCTTTCTGGTCGCGTTGCGGATGAGGGGGGAGACTGCGGCTGAGCTCGTGGGTTTCGCGCGGGCGATGCGCGAGGTGAGCAGCCGGGTGAGGCCCGAACTCGATGGCGAACCGCTGCTCGATACGTGCGGCATGGGCGGAGACGGGGCCGGCACGTTCAATATCTCGACCGTGACTGCTTTCGTCGCGGCCGGGGCGGGAGTAAAGGTAGCCAAGCACGGCAATCGTTCGATATCGAGTAAGTGCGGCAGCGCGGACGTCCTGGAACGCCTCGGCATTCGGGTCGCGGTCGATGCCGTGCAGGCCGCGCGCGCAATTCGCCAGGTGGGCATCGGTTTCCTGTTCGCTCCGGCTTTTCATCCGGCGATGAAACACGCTCAGCCGGCCCGGCTCGAGCTGAGGATGCGAACCGTTTTCAATATGCTCGGTCCGCTGACGAATCCGGCGGACGCGACGGTGCAGGTGGTGGGCGCCTCTTCCCCGCACGCGGCGGAACTGATGGCGGAAGCGCTCGCGGCGCTCGGGCTCGAACGCGGTTTCGTGGTCCACGGTTCGGATGGACTGGATGAGATCACCACGACCGGAACCTCGCTCCTGTTCGAGATTGCGGCCGGGCGAGTCTCGCGTTGCGAGGTGACGCCGGAGGATTTCGGCGTCGAGCGGACCACCCCCGAGAGCCTGAAAGGCGGCGACGCCGGGCACAATGCCGTGATCGCCAGAGCCGTGCTCAACGGGCAGCGCGGCCCGGCGCGCGATATCGTGCTGGTGAATGCGGCGGCCGCCCTCGTTGCGGCCGGCAAGGCCGGCAGCTTCAAAGAAGCGGTCCAGAGGGCGGAGGAGTCGATCGACTGCGGCGCCGCGCTCGGGAAGATGAACGAACTGGCGCGGTTTACGGGGTAGGAAGGTGCGCTGCCCCGTATCGTCCTCAGCCGCAAGATGAAAATGGGGCACGGCTTCAGGTAAGTGGAAGGCTTGGGCCTTGTATCAGGGCACGGCTTCAGCCGTGCCGTATCGGCATGAGAAGGCCCGGGCTTTAGCCCCTGTCTGTTGCATATCCGGAGGGCTAAAGCCCTGTCCTGATACGGTTTGCCAGAACTCATACCTAGAGCAGCAAGGTTGGCCGCAGATGAAAATGATCTGCGTTGTTCTGAAAACAAATGCTGGCACCTTGCTGGTGGGGCAGCCTCTCAGGCTGCGGCGGGCTCTCAGCCCGCCCGAGCGGAGGCGGCCTGAGAGGCCGCCGCAGCGTAAGACGCTGCCCCACATCAG
>JAEZIJ010000210.1 GCA_023436715.1 Acidobacteriota bacterium | reverse complement strand
TCTTCGGGTTGTTCTTCGCCAACACCCGGGTGATCGCCGCCGTCAGCGTCGTCTTGCCGTGATCGATGTGACCGATCGTGCCGATATTCAAATGCGGCTTACTGCGGTCGAATTTCTCCTTGGCCATACTCGAACTCTCCTCGATAAGATCTGTTCACCGGATCGGGCGATAGTCCACCGCCCGCCCGTACGTTACTTCGAAACCTTTCCCTGCACCCTGCTCACGATCTCTTCCGAGATCGAGGCCGGAACTTCCTCGTAGCGCCCGAAGTGCATCGTGAAGCTCCCCCGGCCCTGGGTGCGCGACCGTAATTCGGTCGCATATCCGAACATTTGAGACAGCGGCACCATCGACTTGATGATCTGCGATGTGCCGCGCAATTCCATTCCTTCAATGCGCCCGCGCCGCGAGTTCAGGTCGCCGATCACGTCGCCCATGTACTCTTCCGGCACAACCACCTCGACGCTCATGATCGGCTCGAGCAACACCGGCTTCGCCTTCCCGGCTGCCTGCTTAACCGCCATCGAGCCCGCAATCTTGAACGCGATTTCCGAGGAGTCCACCTCGTGGTAACTGCCGTCGTACAGCGTTACCTTCACATCCGCCATCGGGAAGCCGGCCAGCACGCCGCCTTCAAGCGCTTCCGCGCAGCCCCGCTCCACCGGTCCGATAAATTCCTTGGGAATCGACCCGCCCGTGATCGCGTTCACGAACTCGAACCCGGCTCCCGGAGCCGGCTCGATCCGCACCTTCACGTGCCCGTACTGGCCGCGCCCGCCCGTCTGCCGGACGAAACGTCCTTCGGCTTCCGCGCCCTTCCGGATCGTCTCGCGGTAGGCCACCTGCGGCTTACCCACATTCGCGCCCACGCCGAACTCACGCTGCATGCGGTCGACGATGATCTCGAGATGAAGCTCGCCCATGCCGGCCAGAATCGTCTGCCCGGTATCCGGATCGGTATTCACCCGCAGCGTCGGGTCTTCCTGGATGAGCTTGCCGATCGCCACACCCAGCTTCTCCTGGTCGGCTTTCGTCTTCGGCTCGATCGCGAGCTGAATCACCGGCGTCGGGAACTCGATCGATTCCAGAATGACCGGGGCCTCGTCGTCGCAGATCGTGTCGCCCGTCGAAACCGTCTTCAGACCCACGGCGGCCGCAATCTCGCCCGCGTAGATCTCCTGCAACTCCTCGCGCTTGTTGGCATGCATCCGGACCAGCCGTCCGATGCGTTCCCTGCGCCCTTTCGCTACGTTGTAGACCGAGTCTCCGGTAGCCAGCTTGCCCGAATACACGCGGAGAAACGCGAGCTGGCCGACGTAGGGGTCTGTCATGATCTTGAACACGAGGGCCGCGAACGGCTCGGTGTCCGAGGAGTGCCTGACCAGAACCTTGGTCGGATCGTCTACGGCGGTCCCTTCGATCGGCGGGACTTCAACCGGCGAGGGCAGGTAATCCACCACTGCGTCGAGCAGGTCCTGCACGCCCTTGTTCTTGAAGGAGGTTCCGCAGATCACGGGGAAGATCTTCAACGCGATCGTCGCGCGGCGAATTCCCGCCCGCAACTCGTCTACGCTGATCTCCTCACCGTGGACGTACTTGTCGAAGAGCGCTTCATCCGATTCGGCGACCGATTCTATCAACTTCTCGCGGTACTCCTCGGCCTGCGCCTTGAGTTCCGCAGGGATCTCGACGTCTTCAAACGCGGCGCCCAGCGTTTCATCGTGCCAGACCCGCGCCTTCATCGTCAGCAGGTTCACGACGCCCTTGAAGTGATCCTCGGCTCCGATCGGAATCTGGATCGCTACCGGGCGGCATTTCAGGCGCGTGACGATGGTCTCGACCGAGCGGAAGTAGTCCGCTCCCACCCTGTCCATCTTGTTGATGAAGCAGATGCGCGGCACGCGGTACTTGTCCGCCTGCCGCCACACGGTCTCGGACTGAGGCTGCACGCCCGCCACCGCATCGAACACTGCTACGGCGCCGTCCAGGACTCGCAGACTGCGCTCCACCTCGGCCGTGAAATCCACGTGGCCCGGCGTGTCGATAATATTGATCCGGCATTCTCGCCACTCACACGTCGTCGCCGCCGATGTGATGGTGATGCCGCGCTCCTGCTCCTGCTCCATCCAGTCCATGACTGCCGTGCCTTCATGGACCTCGCCGATTTTGTATGTGCGGCCTGTATAGTACAGGATGCGTTCGGTCGTAGTGGTCTTACCGGCATCGATGTGGGCCATGATGCCGATGTTCCGCATGCGATCGATTGGTGCTGTACGTGGCATAGATAAGAAACTTTGCCGTCAGACGCCGGCACGAGGCCGGCGTCGACAGCTTGCAATACTTACCACCGGTAATGCGCGAACGCCTTGTTGGCCTCCGCCATCCGGTGGACGTCATCCTTCTTCTTGATCGCGCCTCCGCGCAAGTTGGCGGCGTCGTTCAGCTCGCCCGCCAGTTTTTCCGCCATGCCCTTCTCGGGCCGCGAACGCGCGTTCGAGATCAGCCAGCGGAGCGCCAGGCTCACGCGGCGATTCTGCGGCACTTCGATCGGCACCTGATAGTTGGCGCCACCCACTCGCCGCGTCTTCACTTCGAGTAGCGGCTTGCAGTTTTCGACTGCCTTCTTGAACAGCTTCAGCGGGTCGTCCCCGGAACGTTCCCGGATCCGATCCATCGCTGCGTAGAAAAGCCGCTGCGAAACGGCCTTCTCGCCGTCCCACATCATGCTGTTCACGAATCTCTCGACCAGGGTCGAGTTGTACACCGGATCCGGCGATACTTCCCTCGGTTCAGCTCTGCGTCGTCTTGACATCGCGACTAACCTTGCTTGGGCCGCTTGGCCCCGTATTTCGATCTTCCCTGCCTACGGTTGCTCACCCCGGCCGCGTCCAGCGTTCCGCGGATGATGTGATAACGGACGCCAGGCAAATCCTTCACGCGCCCGCCGCGGATCAGCACGATCGAGTGCTCCTGGAGATTGTGACCCACGCCGGGAATGTACGTGGTCACTTCGATGCCGTTGGTCAACCGCACGCGCGCCACCTTCCGCAACGCCGAGTTCGGCTTCTTGGGAGTGGTGGTGTACACACGCGTGCAAACGCCCCGCTTCTGCGGGCATGACTGCAAGGCCGGACTCGCCGTCTTGTACCGCGACGGCCGCCGCCCTTTGCGCACGAGTTGATTAAAAGTCGGCACGAAACCTTCCTCTCTTCTCCTGGCGATGAGTTCGAAACCTTCCCGGCCGGTGTGTCTACCCGCGCGCGCGCCAAAGCCCGCGCCAGGCTTCTGCTAAACACACCCTTAAGAAAGCTGGTGCTTAGAAAACCGCTTTCAGTTGCGTAGGTAACGTTTCTCGGACAAGCCCATGCTCCGTGGAGGGGAAATCCCAACCGGAACCTCGGGGCCGACCCCCGCGCCGCGTCGTTCTTCAGACAGTGAAGGCACAGGAGTGGAACAGCTTACTCGCCAAACTTTCCCATCCTAGCGAAACTCATCCCAGGCTGTCAATAGGCCCTCTTTGATCAACGTCTCCCAGCAAGGGGCTCGGTCACTCTTTTACCACCCGAGCATTGTTCCTCGCAACTCGGGGGTACCGGGACACGGACTCTGTATTTGGGCACGGCTTCAGGCGTGCCGCAAAACGCTGGCAAACCAACGTGTCGCGCACCCGTACTAACCTTCGGGAACTCGCTCTTTTCGCTCGAGCATTTGTCTTGACCGAAGTCGCCTCTTGCAGTAGAGTCATGATCTGTGTGTTGAGTTAGACTTTCTGGAGGAAAAAATACCCATGCCGTTTTGCAGGAGTTGCGGCTCACCTGTCGAGGGTCAGTTCTGCGGAAAATGCGGAACTCCCCTGGTGGCGTCCGCTCCCGGCGCGAGCGCCCCGCCGCCCGCGCAGCCCCAACCCCAAGCTTATGCCCAGCCCGTCGCGGCACAGCCCGCGGCTGCCGCAATGGCCGATAACGTGGCCAGCACGCTGTGCTACATCGTCGGATTGATCACCGGGATTCTGTTTCTGGTCCTTGCGCCCTATAACCAGAATAAGACGATCCGTTTCCACGCCTTTCAGTCGATCTTTTTCAACGTGACCTGCATTGCGGTCTCCATTGTCGGCAGCATCGTCATGGGAATTATCGCCTCCGTGCTGCCTTACAGTATGGCCTTCATCACCACCATGCTCGGTGGACTGATCTGGTTGGTTGTTTGGGTCGGCGCTCTGATCGTCTGGATCATGCTGATGGTTAAAGCCTATTCGGGCCAGAAACTGGTCCTTCCCATCATCGGGCCGATCGCGGAAAAGCAGGCGTAGCCTTTTCGCCCGCCGGACGCGTCTAAGTGGCGTGCGTGCTCTGCTTTTTCTCGCCCTGATCGTGCCCGGCTACTGCTGGAGCCAGATACCCCGCATCGGGGTGATCGACTTCTACGGCGTTCGCCGCGTCTCCCAGGCGCGGCTTCGTCAGGCCCTTGGCGTGCGGGAAGGCGATACCCTTCCCGCCTCCAAGGGCGACGTGGAAGACAGGCTCGAACGCGTTCCCGGCGTCATCCGCGCTCGCGTCGAGGCGGTCTGCTGCGAGATGGATCGCGCAATCCTCTTCGTCGGCATTGAGGAGAAGGACGCGCCGCACTTCCTTTTCCGTGAAGCCCCTTCCGGCGATGCCTCGCTTCCCGAAGCTCTCGTCGAAACGTATCACGACTACCTGAGCGCACTCGAGCGCGCGATGCGCTCCGGCCCTGTTACGGAAAACCTCACCCAGGGTCACGTGCTTTCGACCGATCCCGCCACACGCGCGATCGAGCAGCGTTTCGTCGAACTGGCGGCCGCCAACCTCGATGCGCTTCGCCAAACGCTTCGGGAGTCGGCCGATCCCACTCATCGCGCCGTCGCCGCCTGCCTGATCGGCTACGCTCCCACCAAGCGACTGGTCGTCGATGATCTCCAGTACGCGATGCGCGATTCCGACGAGGGCGTGCGAGGGGAAGCCATCCGCTCTCTCGGCGCCATTGCGGCCCTCGGCGCCCGTGATCCCGAATTAGGCATTCGCGTCGAAGCAACCTGGTTCGTTCAGATGCTCAACTCGATTGTCCGCGGCGACCGCGTGCGCGCCGTCTCCGCGCTCGTCGGCCTCACCGACCAGCGCCGCCCCTATGTCCTCGACCAGATCCGCCAGACCGCCATGGCGTCCCTCGGCGAAATGGCCCGCTGGAGGCCGCTTGAGCAGTCCCTGCCCGCCTATCTGGTCCTCGGCCGCGCGGCGGGGATTCCGGAGAACGAGATCCAGGCCGCGTGGAGCGGCGAGGCCCGCGGCGCCCTCATCGAAAGAGCGTTAAGAAAGCCTTGAGGAATTCAGTCGCACCGGACCTGCGCCGCTACTTCAGCTCAATCCGGTTTGGGAGCATCCCGAGACCGTAAAACCGGTGCTCGATCCCGGATTCGCGCACGATCGCAATTCGCATCCCGGAACCCTCCTTGTCGTGAGGCACCCCCACCGGTCCCGTCGTCACCACCTCCAGAGCTGGCGTCCGCACGACCGCGTTCCGGTGGTAGTGCCCCGCGAATACATACTTGACACCGTACCGCTCCAGCAGTGCCAAATACTTCGCCCGCCGCTCGAGAGGGATGTTGAAGTACTGGTCGGGTTCTCCAACCTCCTTCACATAGAACGGATGGTGCTGGAATACCACGAGGTTCCGAATGCCCTCCTGGCGCGCCTTCTCCAGTTCGTTTATCAACCACTTTTCCTGTTTGGCGAGCTCCTCGGGTACATTCGCGGGCGAATGGATGATCACCGAGTTCAGGACCAGTCCGGCCAGGTTTCCCGAACGGAAGCTGAAGTAATCCGGCCCGAAGTTCCGGCGGTAAGTTGCCAGCGACTCGGCTGTGGGTTGGTTTCCCACATCGTGATTGCCCGCCACTTGATAGATCGGGATGCCGGGGCTGAGCTTCCGGGCAATCTCGCGATACGCCCGGATCTGCTCCGGCTCCCCGGCCTTGTTTACCATGTCGCCGGTGACGATCACGAAGGCCGGATGCAAACGGTTCGCGGTCGCGATGGTGAATTCGAAGTTCGCGCGCTCCTGGTCGAAGCCGGCGTTTGCTTCGTACATCCCGAACTGCGGGTCAGAAAGCTGAAGGAAAAACCAGGGCGCCTGCTGGGCGGCGCCAGCCGAAGCCAGCGCCGCCAGCGTGCAAAGTAGGAGTAGAGTCTTGCGCATAATCAGAGCAAAAGCTTCAAACCAAGCTGAAGAATCCGCGCTTTGGCGACCTGCAGATCGCACTCAAATTTGCAAGCCTGGGTTTCGCCCCCGCCCTGCCGCCGCAGCCATTCGAAGTAGTCGGGCAATGAGGTGTAGGCTTCCCACCTGTTCACGCTTAAAAACAAAAAGGCCGGGGCACCAAGACCCCGGCCTTTGATCGGCAGACTTTCAGTCTTTACCGCGCCGCCAGTAGAGCCCTCAAATGCCGGGCCCGCTCCGGCGAGCGCAACTGCCTCAGAGCCTTTGCCTCGATCTGGCGGATTCGCTCCCTCGTCACGTCGAACTCCTGCCCGATTTCCTCGAGCGTGTGTTCGCGTTCACACCCGATGCCGAACCGCAAACGGATCACTTTCTCCTCCTTGGGAGAGAGCGTCTTCAGAATGTTCGCAGTCTCATCGCGCACGTTGGATTCGATCACCGCGTCCACAGGCGAGCCTACCCACCGGTCTTCGATGAGGTCCCCGAGCGCGGATTCGCCGTCGCGGCCCACCGGGGTTTCGAGCGACACCGGATCACGCGAAATCGTCTTCAGCTTCTGGACCTTCTCCACCGAGATGTCCATTCGCCTGCTGATCTCGTCGTTCGTCGGCGCACGACCCAGTTCCTTTTCCAACTCCCGGTTGGCACGCAGGAACTTGTTCATGCTCTCGTTCATGTGTACCGGGATGCGAATCGTCCGCGACTGGTCCGCGATCGCCCGCGTAATCGCCTGCCGGATCCACCACGTGGCGTAGGTCGAGAACTTGTAACCGCGCCGGTACTCGAACTTGTCGGCCGCGCGCATCAGCCCGATATTGCCTTCCTGAATCAGATCGAGCAGGTGCAACCCGCGGTTCACGTACTTCTTGGCCACCGAAACCACCAGGCGGAGGTTCGCTTCCACCAGGTCCTTCTTCGCCCGTTCGGCTTCCACTTCCCCATGCCGGATCACCGACAGAGTGTGTTTCAAGTCGTTCAGGCCGGCGCCCGCAACTGCCTCCCGCTTGCGAATCTCCTTGCGCAGCTCCTTGATTCTGGGCTGGCCTGCCTGTCCGCCGTTGCGGTCCTGCAGGCGCTTCAACTCCAGTTCGAGCTGGCTGAGTTCCTCCACCGCTCGGTCGATCTCCCGGCTGAACTCCTTCCAGCGACCAAGCAGGAACGGAACCTTCCGGATCGCCAGCGATGTCTCGACCTTCGCCCGGGCCAGCTTGCCGGCGCATTTCTTCCGCGCCTTTTTGTTGGCCACCGGAATCGCTTCCAGCTTTTCCCCCAACTGCTGCTGCTTTTTGTGGAGCGTCACAACGTCGGCGAATAACTGCCGGATTTCCGCCCGCCGGCTCTCGTCGCCTGTGCTGCCTTCTTCCACATCGCCCAGATCTGCTATATTGTCGAGTTCTTCCGCGCCCTTCTTGATCTGTTCCGCCAGATTGACAACCGTCAGTTGAACCAGGGCCGAGCGGCTGATCGCCTTTTGCATCCGGAGCTTGCCCCGCTCCATCCGCCGCGCCAGGTCCACTTCGCCTTCCCGCGTCAGCAACGGCACCGCGCCCATCTCGCGCAGGTACACCCGCACCGGATCGTCGGTGTAGATCGATTCTTCGGCCTGCTGAACGGAATGAAACTCCTCGGCCTCCGCATCGAAGAACTTGGCCGCTTCTTCGTCGAACGGCAAAGCGCCCAGGTTTTCGTGATTGTCAGTCAGGAATTGATCTTCGAATTGGTCCACTTGTTTGACTCACCTCCCCGTCGCAACAAAGTCAAAACATTCGCCTTGTGTCGGGGTAGATTGCTTGAGTTTGCTTGTCGGCCGCTTCCGGTTTGTGACGGCTGCACGTCTGGAGCTCGATGCCGTCTCCGATCATATCATTGATCTTCCAAGAAGTTAAGCCCTAATCTTCAAGATGTTTCAGCGCGATTTTGGTTACATATAAATCAGCCGCGCTTCTGTCGTATGAGGGTCTTAAGTTCCTGGAAGAATGCCTGTTCATCCTGGAAATCCCGGTACACGGAAGCAAACCGCACGTACGCGATTTTGTCCAACTGCCGGAGCCGCTCCATCAAAAGCTCGCCGATCTCGGCCGTGGACAACTCCCTGTCCGCGCTCTCCGCAAGCCGCCCTTCCACCTCGTCGACAAGTTGCGCCAGTCTCCCCATCGCTACCGGGCGCTTTTCGCATGCTTTCAGCAAACCGGTCAATACCTTTTGACGGTCAAACTTCTCCCGCCGGCCGTCTTTCTTAACAACCATGTAAGGGATTTCATCGATGCGCTCGTACGTCGTAAACCGGCGCTCGCAGGCCAGGCACTCGCGCCGGCGGCGGATGACGTCGCCTTCCTTGCTCTCGCGCGAATCCACCACCTTATCTTGCGGGTGACCGCAAAAAGGGCAGGTCATCCGGCGGATCCTCCTGTGTTATCAACGTGTTCCGAGCTAGTTCGGGCGCTCGCCACTGCGTCTTCCTCGATCTGCCTCAACCGCTTCCAGTTCAGCCCCTCATGGAAGGCGAACAGCAACCCCATCGGCACAATTCCTACAAATGTAACAACCCAGGCCAGAAGCGCGATGCTGGTCGCCACTTCCACCCCGAGCCCGTATATCTCCGTCAGCACCAGGATCGTGACGATCTGGAACCCGCCCCCGACCCCCGGGATCTGCAGGATGCTGCCGAACGCCACGAAGCCCATGAGCGTCAGGATGTCCCGCACAGCGAACCCGTTTGTGGCCGGATACGCCCTGAATATACAGACATAGCAGAGTACGATTACCGCCCACTCGAGCACCGTATAGACGAACAGCCATATCGCCGAACTGTGCGTCTTGGTGGCCGAAGTGCCCTCCAGAAAAGCATTTACAAACTGATCGATGCGCTGGTGATAGCGGTCCGGCAGAAACGCCAGGGCGTCCGTCAGGCGGCGCCGCATGATCTCCGAGTAGCGGCCGAGCAGAATGAGGATGACAAGGCAGACGAGGCCCATGGCGCCCAGCACGTATCCGCCCACTTCGAGCACCCACTTTAGATTAGGCCCCACCTGCACGCGGGCGGCGTCGAGCCGCGTCAGCGTGAACCCAAAGACGAGCAGAACGGCAAGCAGGTCGCAAATCCGTTCCAGAAACCAGGCCGCCAGTTGCGAGGAGAACGGAACCCGCTCGCGCAGCGAGATCAGGTACGGCCTCACGAACTCGCCGGGACGGCCTAACAGAACTACGGCTGTGAAGCCGATCGTCGTGGCCTTAAAAAGCCGCCATGTGCTTGGCTCCTGCTTCAGGGGCTTGAGCATCACCCGCCAGCGGAGCGCCCGGCCGTAATAGGTGAGGATGCCCACGGCCCAAGCGGCGATCACCCATTTCCAGTCCACGTCCAGGAAGCTGCGGGTGAACTCTCCCCATTGAAACTGAGCGTTTTGCCAGCGTTCGCGAAGGAGCCAGATCAGCAGCGCGGCTGCCGCCACAAGCAGCAGGGCAAAGCGCCATCGCCCGGTCCTCCGCAGTCCCGGCTCGTTCCCGTCTCGCTGCTCGTTTTTGCCGTGATCTTTTCTCAAACGGGCTAGAATGGAACCTTGCATGCCGCCCGGCTTCGATTCGGGCGAACTTCTTATGATAAAGCCTCGTTCTATTAGGTGGAAGCCCGAAATTGCGAGGCAGACCTATGGCGGCGGCGGCATTTACAGTTCCACGCAGCTTCACCTCCGGGAAACCGGGGAACGAGCCGGCCGGCTATGTGAGACGATTGGGAGCGAGTTTGGATCCGGATTCCATTCTGGTCGAGCGCTGCCTCAGCGGGGATGATTCCGCATGGGAAGACATGGTCAAGTGCCATTCCCGGCGCGTGTTCGCCCTCTGCTATCGCTTCACCAACAAGGATTCCGAAGCCCAGGACCTCACCCAGGAAGTCTTTCTTCGCGTCTTCCGCACCCTGAAGAGCTTCCGCGCGGGCGAGGGTTCGTTTGTCGTCTGGCTTACGCGCCTCACCCGCAACCTGCTGATCGACCATTACCGCCGCACCCGCCTCGACCGTGCCACCGATTCTATTGAGGATCAACTCCCGATTCTCGAGGAACGCGGGACGGCGGCATCCCGGACCGACGGCATGCTGGCGGGCCGGGAAGCCAGCGAGTTGCTGCAAGCGGCGCTTGCCAGACTCTCCCCCGAACTACGGGAGACAGTGATTCTTCGCGACCTAGAGGAGTTGGAGTACAGGGAGATCGCCCAGGTACTGAAAGTGCCGGAGGGCACGGTGAAATCGAGACTGAACCGCGGCCGGGCCGAACTGGCGCGCATCTTGCGAAAGCAGAAGGTGCTTGTATGAACTGCGCCGATTTCGAAATCCTGCTCTGCGATTACGTCGACGGCACGCTCACCGCTAACGCGAAGGCGGAGTTCGAGCGTCATCTGGCGCAGTGCCCAGCCTGTGCCGCGATGGCGCAGGACGTTCGTGCGGCTGTCGGATTCATGGATCGCGCGGCGGACGTGGAGCCTCCGCCCGAACTGCTTACCCGGATTCTTTTCGAACTGCCTTCGGCACACCACGCGCGGGCCCGCCAGCCCGGCGGCTTCCGCAAGCTGATTCACGGCTGGATTCAGCCGGTGCTCCAGCCCCGCTTCGCCATGGGCTTTGCAATGACGATTCTGTCGTTCTCGCTGCTCGGCCGCTTTGTGGGCATCTCGCCGCGGCAGTTGACGCTCGACGATCTCCGGCCCGCCCGCGTCTGGCAGCGCATGGACGAGCAGGTGAACCGCGGATGGCAGCGCACCGTCAAATTTTATGAGAACCTCCGCCTGGTCTACGAAATCCAGACCCAGCTCAGGGAGTGGTCCCAGAAGGAACAGGAATGGAGGGGCCGCGCGGAAGACCAGCAGGGCAACTCCTCACCCGCTCCCCGGCCGCGGAACAGCCCCGGACAGCAGGCGCCCGCCCCGGCTGGAGATTCGAGGTAGACGTGGGGAATAGGAGACGAAGGTCATGAATTGTTACCAACATCCGGACGTCGCGGCGGTGGCTTTTTGCCGGACCTGCGGCCGGCCTCTGTGCCAGAGCTGCCAGCAAACCGTGCAGGGGACCGTCGTCTGCGAGGAGCACGCGCCGCAGCACGTTGTCGCACCGCCGCCGGAGCCCGTTCACCCCGGGACCTCCCCCGGCCTCGCCTTTATACTCGGCCTCATCCCGGGCGTCGGCGCCATTTACAACGGCCAGTACGCCAAAGGTGTCGTTCACGTCGTCATCTTCGGACTGCTGATCAGCATCGTCAGCTCGGGCGCCACACGCGATTTCGAGCCGCTGTTTGGCCTCCTCATCGCGATCTGGTACTTCTACATGCCTTTCGAGGCATTTCACACCGCCCGCAGGCGCCAGCTTGGGCAGCCCGTTGACGAATTCTCGAGCCTGTTCCCGATGAAGAGCCGCCGCAGCGGCGTACCCATGGGACCCATCATCATTATCGGGCTCGGCGTGCTGCTCCTGTTGAACACCATGGATATTCTGGAGTTCCGCCAGATCGCGCGCTACTGGCCCGTCGCCTTGATCGTCCTCGGAGTCTACATGCTTTACAACCGCGTTTCGGGCGGCGATAGCGATCCCCTGATCTCCGACCGGGAGGCCCAGAATGAACAGCGCTAAGATGCTGGTTCGTGCGGTCCGCGGGCCCATGTTGCTAACGACGCTAGGCGTGCTGTTCGCCATCGATTACTTTGGCCCTTTTCCGTTTCACCGGACGTGGCCGGTCCTGCTGATCGTCTACGGCGCGCTGTGGCTGCTTGAGCGCGTCGTCCGCGACACCGGGATCGGACCGGGATCGCCTTTCGGAGGCGCGGTATGAGACGAGGTTCCCTCGTAGGCCCTCTGCTGATCATTTTGATTGGCGTCTGGTTCCTGGTGAGCAGCCTGCGGCCCGATCTGCCGTTGCTCGACCTGGCAGCGAGGTTCTGGCCCTTCGTTCTGATCGGATGGGGCGTGCTCAGGACCGTCGAGATCTTCGTGTGGGCGTCCCGCGGCAGGCAATTGCCCTACGCCGGAGTCTCGGGCGGCGAGTGGACGCTCATCGTGTTCATGTGCCTGATCGGTTCCGGCCTTTACGCCGTGAACCGCTACCGCCCGTGGCAGCACCTGGGCGTGATTACGAGCAACCGCATCGAGATCTTCGGCCAGCCTTACGATTACGCCGTGGAGGAGCAGACCGCGCCCGCGCCCAAAGCCGCCCGCGTGCTCATTGAGAACCTCCGTGGCAACGTGCGGGTTGCCGGCGCCGATGTCCAGCAGGTCCGGGTGAGCGGCCGCAAGACCATCCGAGCCCTGAAGGAAACCGATGCCGGCAAAGCGCAGCAGCAGACCCCCGTGGAAATTTCCACGCAGGGAGACCAGATTGTCGTCCGCACCAACCAGGACCGCATCACGGGCGAGCAGCGCATCTCCACCGACCTCGAAATCACCGTGCCCAAGTCCGCCAGCATCGAGATCCGCGGCCGCAACGGGGATCTCGAGATCAGCGACCTTGCCGGTCCCATCGATATCTCCAGCGACAACGCCACCGTGCGCGTTCAGAATATCGCAGCCAATATCCGGCTCGACGTCCGCAAGAGCGACCTTCTCCGCGCCGTCGGCGTCAAAGGGAACATCGACATGCAAGGGGGCCGCGGACGCGATATCGAGCTAGACACAGTCGGCGGCGAAATCACCATCAATGGCTCCTATTCAGGCGACCTGCAGTTCCGCAACTGTGCCAGGCCGATCCGGTTCCAGAGCCCCCAGACCGATCTTCGGGTTGAGAGACTACCCGGAGAAATCCGCATGGACCTCGGCGAGCTCACCGGCTCCAACGTCGTCGGCCCGATTCGCCTCACCTCGAATCGCTCGCGCGATGTCCAGATCGAGCAGTTCACCCAATCGCTCGAACTCACACTCGAACGCGGCGACATCACCCTGAGGCCATTAGGTAGCCCCCTGCCCAGAATCGACGCGCGGACGCGTTCCGGCCAGGTTGACCTGGTGCTGCCCGAATCGGCGAAATTCGAACTGAAAGCCACGACGAACCGGGGCGATCTAAACAACGATTACGGTCCGGTGCTCAAGACTCAGTTCGAGAACGACAGGCGCCCGCAGTCCGGCGGCACCATCATTGGCAGCGTCGGCCAGGGGCCCTCGATAGCGCTGACGACCGGCCGCGGCACGGTCACCATCCGCAAGGACATCGGCGCCCCGCCCCGGCCTCCCAGGCCACCGCGGCCGCCCCAGGCCCCCGACGCTCCCGGCATCGAGGTCTCAACCGGCCAGGCCGGCGTCGTCATAGAGAAGCATTGAGGGCGGCTTGGGCAGCCCTGGCAGACAGGGGCTGTGCCACACTCTTTGAATGCCGTTGTTTTGGTTCCGGGTGCGGCGCCGCCTCTCGGTTTGGACACCCTATTTGTCGAGTGCATGCGCTCTCATCTGGCGCAGGCTGATGTTCCGCACGACTTTCATTGCCATTACGGGCAGCGTGGGCAAGAGCACTGCGACCGCGGCCTTAGGATCGATTCTCTCTCAGCATTTTCCGACCAACTGGTCGCCCGGTGCCAGGAATGATCGGCACGCCCTTGCCGAAACCATCCTGCGGACCAGATTCCGGCATCGCTTCACGGTCATCGAGGTGGGGACACGCGCGCCTGGAGCGCTGCGGAGGGCAGCGTGGGTGATCGCGCCCGACATCGTCGTGATGCTTCGTGTCCTGAACGTGCACTCCAATGCTTTCCCGGATGCCGAAGCGGTAGCGGCGGAGAAGGCGGCCCTGTTGAGCCGTCTCGGAAGGCGCGGCGTGGCCATTCTCAATGCGGACGACCCAAGGGTGCTGGCAATGGAGGGGTTTTGCCGCGGCCCGGTGCGCACGTTCGGCGTCGCGCCGGGAGCATTTCTCACGGCCGGCGAGA
Organism: Acidobacteriota bacterium; assembly: GCA_023436715.1. Taxonomy (GTDB): domain Bacteria; phylum Acidobacteriota; class Terriglobia; order Bryobacterales; family Bryobacteraceae; genus Fen-330. Next base: position 64,845 of record JAEZIJ010000210.1, on the reverse strand, counting down.
TCTCATCGAAATGGCCGGCGCGCCTGAGGTTCCGGGCGGCCTCGGGCGGCGACTCCGCGTGGGTGAATACGAAGCTGGTTGGGGAGCATATGGTCTATTCGGCGCTGGGAGCCCTGAGCGCGGCTGTATTCTGCGGAGTGCCGCTCGATAGCGCCGCACGCTGTTTTGAAGACGTCCAGCCCGTTGCGGCACGCATGCAGCCGGTGAAACTTCCGAACGGCGCGACCGTCTTGCGCAACGACCACAACCCAACTCTTCCCGCGCTTGAAGTCGCGCTCGATGTAATGAGAACCGCCGAGGCTTCGCGCCGCATTGTCATCCTGGGCGACGTTCTGGATTCCGGCCTTTCGGAGCGCAAGCGTGTCCGCTACGTCGCCTCCAGGACAGCGGAATCAGTGGACTTTGCCGTTTTTCTCGGCGAACTGGCCAAACACGCAGCAAAAGCGGCTGTCGCCGCCGGCATGCCGGCGGACTCGGTTCGAGCTTTCAGAGGCTTGCCGGAAATGGCTGATTTTCTCCGATTCGAGGTACGCGCCGGCGATCTCATTCTGGTTCACGGCTGGATTGGACGGCATGTCGAGCGCGCAGTACTTGCGCAATTCGGCTCCATCTCTTGCTGGCTGGAGCGATGCAGTAAAGTCATGCAGTGCGAAACCTGTTCAGAGTTGGGGATGGTCGCGCATACGCAGGGGCTAAAGCCCTGTGATGGTGGCACCCTGCGGCACGGCTGAAGCCGTGCCCTGATACAAGGCCCAAGCCACGGACTTCCACTTGCCTGAAGGGCTGAGGACGGCTTCCTTCATGACGCGCACTAACCCACCAGCACCAGCCTGACATCCATCACGTTGGTGTTGGTGGGCCCGGTCTTCAGAAGGTCGCCGAGCGGCTCGAAGAAGTGGTACGAGTCGTTTGCCGCGAGGTAGCGCCGCGCATCCAGCCCCATCTGCTCAGCCCGGCACAGGGTCGCGCCGTCCGCTATGGCGCCGGCCGCGTCGGTCGGGCCGTCGGTTCCATCGGTCCCGCCACTCAGCACTACTACGCCGTCGCATCCGGACAGATCGATCGCAGCGGCAAGCACGAACTCCTGGTTGCGGCCTCCCATCCCTTCGCCACGCAGAGTGACCGTGGTCTCGCCGCCTGAGATCAGGCACACCGGCGGGCGCGCCGGCCGGCCCGAGAGCAGCACCTCGCGAGCGATGGCCGCGTGCATCCGCGCCACGTCGCGCGTTTCCCCCTCGATCAGCGTCGAAAGCACGACCGGCCGCAGCCCGAGTTCCTTTGCTTTGCGCGCCGCCGCATCCACCGCCAGCCGGTTGCTCCCGACCACCAGGTTCGTCGCGCGCTCGAAAGCGGGATCGTCCGCTTTCGGGGTCTCCGGCAACTCGCCCGCAATTCCGCGCTCGATGCGGCTGCGCACCGATCCGGGAATCCGGTCAAGGAGCCCGTACTTCTCCAGAATTCCGCGCGCAGCGGAGAAGGTGGACGCGTCGGGGGCGGTCGGACCGGAGCCGATGACGTCCAGGTCGTCGCCGATCACATCCGAGAGCAGCAGCGAAAGCACCGTAGCCGGGTACGCCAGCCGCGCCAGCTGCCCGCCCTTGATCTCTGATATGTGCTTCCGCACCGCGTTGATCTCGTGAATGCTCGCGCCGCAGGCCAGCAGCAGCTTCGTCGTGGCCTGCTTCTCTTCAAGCGTGATGGGAGGCGCCGGCATGGGCAGCAGCGCCGATGCGCCGCCCGAGATCACCACGATGAGCAGGTCTCGCTCGCCCGAGTTTCGGGCGATCTCCGAAATGCGCTCGGCGCCCCGGACGCCCGCGGGGTCCGGCACCGGATGTCCGCACTCGTTCAGTTCGATGTGCCGCAGCTTCGCGACGTGCCCGTATTTCACGTTCACGAGCCCACCGCGAATTCGCGCCCCGAGCAGGCGCTCCACCGCCTGAGCCATCGCCGCGCTGGCCTTGCCTGCTCCGACTACGCGTATGTTCTCGAACGAACTGAGGCGGTACCGCTTCCGCCCGGCGATCAGAGTCTCACCTTGTAGACGGAGATGACGCAAAATCGCCTGCACCGGATCGGCAGCTTCGAGCGCCGCCCGGAACACAGCCGCCGCCTTCTTTCTCAGAACCGCATTCGAACTCAAATCAACCCTCCAGCAGCAAAAAACCCGGGGGACACGCTACCCGTGAAGAACGCCGTTCGTCAAAGTAGCCCGGAGTGTCCCCAGGTTTTTTGTCAGAACAACGGCAGCGCGCAGATCGCGTCCACGACCACTTCAGCGTCGTCCGAAATCACTTCCACCCGGTACTCGGCCCGGGCATAGCTGGGCCGCCGCGCCTCGAATAGCTCGCCGAACCCGCCGCAATCCTTCGCGAGCGGCCGGTTCGTGCAGATGGAGACCCGCCGCCAGGCTAGGTTGAGCGGGCAATCCAGCCAGACCGTGACTCCATGGTCCGTGAGCAACTCGTAGTTCTCCTGGCGAACGAAAGCGCCTCCGCCGAGCGCCAGAACCATCGGCCGCCCGCTCCGCACCATCCTGACGCGCTTGCGAATCGCCTCCGTCTCGATTTCCCGGAACCTGTCCTCGCCTTGCTTCTCGAAAATCTCCGCAATGGACGTATTCTGCTCCGCCTCGATGTCGTCATCGAGGTCCGCAAACGTCCATCCCAACCGTTCGGCAAGCAGCTTACCGACCGTGGTCTTGCCGCTTCCCATGAAACCCACGAGGTAGATGCCTGGAGTCCTTACGAGTTTCAGTTTCATTCCAGATCCCGATTCGCGCGCGCCAGTTGGCGGTCCACTAGCGACGGGAAGAGCCGCGCTCCCAGCACCGCCATCCAGCCGCTTCGCGGCGCTAAAACAGTGCGCGCCTCGCGCTCCACTCCTTGCGCGATCGCCTCCGCGCAGTCCTCGGCCGAAATCGCGAACTTCTGATAACGTGCCAGGCCCGCCGGCGGTCTGCCGCCGAGAACATGGCTCTGAAACTCGGTCCGCACGTAACCGGGGGCCACGTTGATCACCGCGATTCCGTGCGGCTTCAGCTCCACACGCATCGCATCCGCCATCGCAACCACCGCAGCCTTGGATGCCGAGTAGAGGCTTAACCACGGCAGGCTCAGCATGCCCGCAATCGAACTCACCATCACGATCGCGCCGCTCCCCCGCTCTTGCATGCCGGGAATCACGAGTTGCGAGAGTTCCAGCGCGGCGAACAGGTTCAGCTCGAACATCCGGCGCACCTCGTCGAGCGGGGCGTGCGACGTTGGTGCGTACAGGCCCACGCCCGCATTGTTCACGAGAATATCGATGCGCCCGAACCGCTCGACGGTCCGCTCAACTACGCGGCGCCTGACGGCGGCATCCGTGAGGTCGCCCACCGTAACGAGCGCCTCCGCCAGTTTCGATTCAGAGCGCGCCACCAACGAGACCCGCGCCCCGCGCTTGCGAAACGCTTCAGCGCACGCCGCCCCGATCCCGCGCGAGGCCCCGGTGATCAACACAACTTTGCCGTCGATTTTCATCCGAAAACGCCGTCTTAAGCACCCAATGAGCCATAATGGTAGCATGCAGCAGGGGCTGTTGCCGCTGTTCCCCCTTCCGCTCGTCCTGTTCCCCAGGACGCCGCTTCCGCTGCATATTTTCGAGGACCGCTACAAGGAAATGATCGGCGACGTTCTCCCGGACCGCTCGGAATTCGGCGTCGTGCTCGCCCGCGAGAACGGCATCTTGAACGCAGGCTGCACAGCCGTTGTGGTCGAAGTGCTCAAGCGCCACCCGGACGGCCGGCTCGAAATCCTCACTCTCGGCCGCCGCCGCTTCGAAATCCTGGAATTGGACGACGAGAAATCGTACCTCCGCGGGGCGGTCGAATTCTTCGACGATGAAGAACCCGCCGGCGAACCGCCCGGGGACGTGCGAAAGAAGGCGCTGGCCGCCTATGCGGCGCTCCGCGAACTGGAAACGCCGATCATTGAGCCCGAACTCAAAGATCCTCAGCTCAGTTTTCAGCTCGCGCAAATCATAGAGGACGTCGATTTCCGCCAAAGCCTGCTCCGGATTCGCTCCGAGGCCGAGCGCCTTCGTGAAATGGTCCGCTTTTGCGGCCGCTACATTCCGAGACAGCGCATCATTGCCCGCCTGAAGCGCGTGCAGCCCTTTAACGGCCACAGCCGTCTCCGTTTCCGCGATTCGACAGATTTGACATGACCGCCCAGCCGCCCCAGCAGCTCATCTTCGACGCCGACGATACGCTCTGGGAAAACAACATCTACTTCGAAGAAGCGTTCGAGCAGTTCGTCGATTTTCTGGACCACTCGAGCCTGTCGCCGGACGAGGTCCGCGACGTGCTGGATGAGATCGAGCGCGTGAACCAGAAGACCCACGGCTACGGTTCCATCAACTTCGGCCGTAACCTTCGGCAGTGCTACCAGCATCTCTGCGAGCGCGATATCTCTACGGCCGACCTCGATCACGTGATGTCCCTCGCCGAGCGCATTCTCGACCAGCCCATCGAGTTGATGGACGGCGTGGAACCTACCCTGCGCCGGCTATCCAGCCGCCACGAACTCCTGCTGTTTACCAAGGGGCACCCCGAGGAGCAGAAGCTCAAAATCGATCGCTCGGGTCTCGGCCAGTACTTCAGCCATTTCGCGATCGTAAAGGAAAAAGACTGCGAGTCCTACGGCGAGCTTGTCCGAACGCGCAACCTTGATCCCGCCCGTTGCTGGATGATCGGCAACTCGCCTCGGTCCGACATCAATCCCGCTCTGGAACTGGGCCTGGGTGCGGTCTACATTCCTCACGCGAGAACCTGGTCCCTCGAGCGGGAGGAAATCCGGGATGGAAACGGACGTTTGCTCGTCTTAGGTGCTTTCGCCGAATTGCGTTGTTACTTCTGAGCCTTGGAAACGACTCAAGTTTGGGCGCAGCCGACCGAAAAGGGATTCAAGGCGAAAACAATCGATAAACGTCCTCCGACGGTGGCTTTGGACAGCATCGGCCGGGCGGAATTCTCACCGCCCGGCTCGCCAATCCCTTGAAACCTGAGACTCCCGTCCGCAGTCTTACCAGAGTGCGTATCCTGTCGCTCCTCCCGCTCCTCGTTGCCGCTATGCCGCTCGCCGCGGTCGAAGACGACGCATGGCAAGCCGTTCGCGAACTGAAACCGGGCGCCGAACTCAGGGTCTACAAACAAGGCGCAAAAGACCCCCTCGCGGCCAAATTTGACAGCCTCGGCGCCGATAGCCTGATTGTCACTACGAAGAGTGGCCAGTTCTCGATTCCCAAACTGGAAATCCAGCGCGTCGATTGCCGCCGCCCCGGCGCCGGCGCCGGCCTGCTGAAGAGGACCCGCGCCGCACGCAAGGTCAACGCCCATGGCGCCGAAGTCACCGGCAACACCACTCCAGGCCCCTACACGACCGTCAAAACCGGCTTCGACCTTCCGATCAAATCGGCTTTTTATACCGTCTACCCGCCGCCGCCCCCGCCGCCGGCGAAGTAACGCGGCGGCGATGCCCGTTCAGTTTTGCGTATCATGGGTCCAATGGGCGTCGATGAAACATTGCTGAACGAGGTTGTTCGACGCATCCTCGCGGTGGCGCATCCGGACAGGATCATCCTGTTTGGATCGGCGGCTACCGGTCAGATGACCGGGGACAGCGACATTGACCTGCTGGTGATCGAACCGGAACCGGCCGACACCCGTGACCGGAGCGTCAAGATCCGGCGAGCGCTGGGAGATGTGCAATACCCGGTTGACGTCATTGTGATGTCCAGCCGGCGCTTTAAAGAAACGAAAGACATCATCGGTGGGATCGCCTACCCGGCCAACAAGTATGGCCGCGTCCTTTATGAAGCCGCCTGAAGCTGCCCAGCGCGAGCTGGTCCTGCAATGGCTCGAAAGGAAATCCGATATCCGAGTGACGCGCCTGAAGTTCTTCAAGGCGGCGACGTCGAGGCCCTCGAGATAGCCCGCCAAGTGCGAGACACAACCCTGAGGTCGCTGAAGCCGTACCTTCAGGGAGATTAGAACCGAGCTAGCGCCCCGATACGCAGCGCGCCGTCCCTTTCAAACCTGATGAATCTGGATCAGGTTGCCGCAAGTATCCTCGAACACAGCTATCGTCACCGCGCCCACCTTCACCGGCTCCGATCGGAACACGACCCCCAGCTTCTTCAACCTCTCAAACTCCGCCTGGATGTCCTCCACCGCGAACGAAGTCGCGGGGATTCCGTCCCCGAAGATGGCTTTCTGATGCGCCTTGGCGGCCGGGTGCGCATTCGGTTCCAATACCAGTTCAACGTCGTCCGGCCCCTCGGGCGAGACCACCGTCAGCCACCTGAACTCCCCAGCCGGAATGTCGGTCTTCTTGAAGAACCCTAGAACCTCCGTGTAGAACTTGAGCGCTCTGAAGATATTAAACCTGTTGACCGCGCGCATTAATCATTGTTAATCTACTCTCGCCGTAAACCACTTGAGAGGAGCTACATGCTGGGCACCATGATGCAGTACCCCCTGACGCTCACAGCGGTGCTGGAGCGTGCCGGACGCCTTTTCGGAGCATCCGAAATCGTCTCCAGGCTGCCGGACAGGACTCTGCACAGGTGCAGCTACGCCGAGATGTACCAGCGCTCGCGCGCTCTCGCCGCCGCCCTTGCCGCCTCAGGACTGCGGCGGGGAGACCGCGTCGGCTCGCTCATGTGGAACCACGTCTGGCACCTTGAAGCCTATTTCGGCGTGCCCGCCTCCGGATGCGTGCTTCACACTCTCAACCCCCGCCTGCATCCGGACGAACTTGCCTACATCGTCAACCACGGCGGCGACCGGGTGCTCATCATCGACGACATCCTCCTCCCGCTCTATGAGAAGTTCCGGCACAAGGTGCACCCCGAACTCGTCATAGTGGCTCCGGCCGCCGGCGAGCGCGCCCCCGCCGGTTGCGCGGGCTACCTCGATTTCCTGACCCGGGCCGCCGAAGGCTACGAGTTCCCGCAACTGGACGAGAACGAAGCCGCGGTTATGTGCTACACCTCGGGCACTACCGGCCAGCCCAAGGGAGTCGTTTATTCGCATCGTGCGCTGATTCTGCACGCCCTCACCATCGCCTTGACCGATTGTTTTTGCATCTCGCTCGACGACACCGTTTTGCCCGTGGTGCCCATGTTTCACGCCAACGCCTGGGGCGTCCCATCCGCCGCCACCATGCTCGGAGCAAAGCAGGTCCTGCCGGGCCCACACCTGGACCCAGCCAGCCTGCTCGAACTGCTCGCGGGCGAAAAGGTCACTCGCGCCGCCGGCGTACCGACCGTCTGGCTTGGCGTTCTTGAACTGCTTGAAAGCGACCCCAAGCGCTGGGAACTCCAGCCCAACCTCATGGTCGCCGTGGGCGGAGCAGCCCTGCCTGAATCGATGATCCAGGCCTTCGACCGGCTCGGCATACAGGTCCGGCACGCCTGGGGGATGACAGAAATCACGCCCGTCGGCTCCGTCAGCGCCCTTAAATCCCACATGTCGGAGTGGCCCGCGCAGAAACGGCTGGCCATGCGCGCCAAACAGGGCGTGCCGCTGCCCTTCATCGAAATCCGCGCCATGGAGGGCGAGCGCACTGTGCCCTGGGACGGGCAGACGATGGGCGAGTTGCAGGTGCGCGGCCCCTGGGTAGCCGCCGGCTACTACAACTCACCGCAACAGCAGCAACAGAGCTGGACGCCCGACGGCTGGTTCCGCACCGGCGACGTCGTCACCATCGATCCCGAGGGCTACATCAAAATCTCAGACCGCACGAAGGACCTCATCAAGTCCGGCGGCGAATGGATCAGTTCCGTCGAACTCGAGAACGCCCTCATGGGGCACCCGGCCGTCCGCGAAGCCGCCGTCATCGGCATCCCCCACCCGAGGTGGCAGGAGCGGCCCCTCGCCGCCGTTGTCCTTAAGCCGGATTCGAGCGCCACGCCGGACGAGCTCCGCGATCACCTCGCCGCGAAATTCAGCCGCTGGCAGTTGCCCGACGCCTTCGTCTTCATCGAGGAGATCCCGCGAACCTCGGTCGGCAAGTTCCAGAAGACGCGGCTCCGCGAAATGTTTGCCGGCTGGGAATGGCCCGATTCGGCGACTCTCAGGACGGCCGAGTAGAGGCGCGCGCCGCCTTTAATCTCAGATTTCTGGATCATTAAACAACTTTAAGGTATAATCCCTTCGAGCTAGCTTTGCCTCAAGAACAGAGGGTAGGAGAACAGAATGGCGGAAAACGTCCCAACTTTAACTGAGGAACGCATTAGTTACCTGGAAGGGCTGGTCAGCCAGGCCAGGACCGCGGCCGCTGTCTTTACGCAATATTCCCAGGAAGACGTGGATCGCATCGTCAAACCCATGGTCATCGCCGGGATGGAGCAGGCGCAATATCTGGCCCGGCTGGCCGTAGAGGAAACCAGGCTCGGGGTGCTGGAAGACAAGGCCGTCAAAAACATGGTGGCCACCGAGTTCGTCTACAACTACGTCAAGGACAAGCCCACCGTAGGGGCCATCCGGGAGTACCCCGAACGCGGGCTGATCGAGGTGGCCGAGCCCATCGGGATCGTCTTCTCGATCGCGCCGATAACGAATCCCACCGCAACGATTCTCTTCAAGTGCATCATCGCCATCAAGACGCGGAACGCATTCATCTTCAGCCCCCATCCCAGAGCCTGGAAATGCTGCCGCGAGGCCGTGCGGATCATGTATGAGGCGGCGGTGAAGCACGGCGCGCCGGAGGGCGTGTTCACGTGCCTCGAGGCGCCCACACTGCCGGACAATGCCTATCTGATGCACCACAGGGACGTCGCCCTCATCGATGCAACCGGAGGGCAAGGCGTCGTGAGAGCCGCCTACGGCTCCGGCAAGCCGGCCCTCGGCGTAGGGCCGGGCAACACGCCAGTCTATCTCGAAAAGACCGCCGACCTCGACATGGCCGTTGTGGACATCATCACCTCCAAGACGTTCGACAACGGCACCATCTGCGCCTCCGAGCAAACCATCGTGATCGATGACGAGGTCTATGACCTCGTACTGAAGAAGTTTGCCGAGCTCGGCGCCCACATCTGCAACGAGGAAGAGACCGCCGTTCTGTCTACGATGCTAGTCGATCCCCAAACCGGGTACGCGCAGCCAATGGCCATCGGCCAGAAGGCCACCGACATCGCCGGCGCCGTCGGGCTCTCGGTCAAACCGGGCACCAAGCTCCTGATCGCACCCATCCACGGCGTCGGACGCGAACACCCGCTATCGGTTGAGAAACTGTTTCCCGTTCTCGCGGTTTATCGCGCGAAATCCGCGGACGAAGCCATCAAGGTCTGCATGGATGTGAACCATTACGGGGGGATCGGGCACACCGCCGTCGTCTTCTCGTCCGACGACCGGGTCATACGGAAGTTTGGCCAGATGATCAATGCCGGCCGGATCATTGTGAATTCGCCGGGCTCGATCGGAGCCATTGGAGGCGTGTACAACGACATGGTGCCTACCCTGTCGTTCGGATGCGGCACCGGAGGCGGCAACAGCACCACCGATAACGTCAACGTGTATCACTATCTCAACATCAAGCGCATGGCGCGAAGGACTCAAACGCATATGTGGTTCCGCGTTCCCAACCAGATTTACTTCAACATGAACGCGATCGAGAACCTGGGGCAGTTCCCGTCGCGCTCCACGATCATCGTGACCAATCCGGCTTTGGAGCAGATCGGGCACGTGGATATCGTGCGCCGCTACCTCCCGGCCGAGACGCCGGTTCATGTGCTGACGATTCCCGATGCGGAGCCCGAGCTCAAGGTCGCCATGCAGGGCGTGGACGCGCTCAATTTCTATAAGGCGGATCAGATCATCGCGCTCGGCGGCGGGTCCGTGATCGATGCGGCGAAGATCATGAAGCTGAAATACGAATCGCCGCAGGCCGATATCGAGGAGCTGGGCGCTCCGTTCCTGGATATTCGCAAGCGCGTGGTCCAGTACCCGACCGAGAAGACCAACCACGCGCGGCTGATTGCCGTCCCGACCACCAGCGGTACCGGCAGCGAGGTAACTCCATTCGCCGTACTCATCGACAAAGAGCGCGGGCGCAAGGTGACGCTGGCCGATCATACGCTCAGCCCGGACGTCGCCATCGTCGATCCGCAGTTCGTCATGTCCATGCCAAGCGCCCTCACGGCCGACACCGGCATCGACGCCCTGACGCACGCTCTGGAAGCCGGGGTCTCGGTCTACGCTTCCCCGTTCACCGACTCCAACGCCATGCAGGCGATCCGGCTCGTCTTCCAGTACCTGCCCATCGCGTACGAGAACCCCCGCGACGTGGAAGCGCGCAGCATGATGCACAACGCGGCGTGCATCGCCGCGCTGGCGTTCGCGAACGCGTCGGTGGGCATCAATCACGCGCTCGCCCATGCCATCGGCGCGCGTTTCGGCATCCCGCACGGAAGGGCCAACGCGCTCCTGTTGCCGCACGTTCTCGCCTATAACGCCTCGACGCCGGCAAAGTTTATGCCATCGCCTCACCAGCGCGCCTACACCGCGCACAAGAAGTACGCCACGATGGCGGACCTGCTGGGCCTCGGCGGCCATACCGTCGCCGAGAAGGCAAACAACCTTGTGGCGGCCACCGAAAAGCTGCTCGACCAGGTCGCGATGCCGAAATCAATCGCCTCCCTGGGAATCGCCAGGGAAGAGTTCGAGCGGGCGATCCCCGATCTGGTGAAGGCGGCCTTCGATGACCCGTCCTGGCGGCCGACGAACCCTCGCATGCCGTTGATGGGGGAACTCGCCGCCTTGCTCTGGAGCGCTTACAACGGACGAGGGCTCGCGAAAGCGGCCAATGTATCTGAATAGGAGAACAGCCATGCCGACAAATGCCGTGTGGGTTCCCATCGATGGAGACCGCGTGGTCGAGACCCTCCAGGAGGCCGTTGAGAAACTGGACACCGCCGATACCGGGATAACCTTGGATTTCTCCTCGGTGCGGCGTATGGATGCCGCCGCGCTCGGCGCCCTGGAGAAACTGGCGTCGGCCGCGGAGGCCAAACCTGTAAAGGCCGTGATCCGCGGCGTCAACGTGGATGTGTATAAGGTGCTGAAGCTCCTGAAAATCGCCCGGCGCTTCGCGTTTGAAGCCTGACGCGGGCGCCACAATCGAAAAAGCGGGACAGGCGTTTCCGCCTGCCCCGCCAGTTACGTGCTTGAAAGGTCCGTTCCGCTTAGAACGAAATCTTCAGCGCCAGTTGGATCACCCGAGGCATGTTGTTCTGCGACGGGGTAACCACGCCGAAGCTCGAGCTGCCCGGATCCGTGTTCGGGCCACCAAACCGCGGGTGGTTGAACACATTGAAGAACTCGCCACGGAACTGCGCCTTGTAGCGCTCCCGTACGACGAAGTTCTTGAACAGGCCGAAGTTCGCTTCGTTCACCCGGCTCGCGCGGACGTGCGCCCACCGCGTCGGGATCCGGCGCAGGTAGTTGCCGAAGTCGTTGTAGACCCCGTTAGTGGGATCGCTCGACGTTTTCGGCGCGTAACTCGCTCCCGGCAGGTTCTGGACGCCTGTCCAGGCCGGCCAGAGCGAGATATCGTCCTTGCTGTTGGGGAACTTCACGAAATGCGAAGTGTCGAACCACTTGTCGAGCGTCCGCTCGGTCCGCGCAAGCCCAAACTCCTGGCCGTCGAAGAACGTGTTCGTCCCGAACACCACTGGAGCGCCCGACTGGATGATGTACTGACCGCTGATCTGCCAGCCGCCGGCGATCGCGTCGAGAGCCTTCGGCATGTTCGTGCCGAACGCCTTTCCGCGACCCACCGGAATCTGCAGGATCGGCGCGATCGAAACCTTGTGCGGCCGGTCTTCGCCGCCCAGCTTGTGCTCCACCACACTGGCAATCTCGTTACCCCAGAACGACGTGTCCTCGAACAGCTTGGAGAGCGTGTAGGCGAACAGCATGCTGAAGCCCTGGCTGAAACGCCGCTCCACCTTCACCTGCATCGCGTCGTACTGGTTCTTGCCCCACGGGTTCGCGGCGCTGGTCTGGCCGCCCAGGATCTTGATCGGCCGCATCAGGTCGTAGATACTGACGAGCTGGCTGCTCCCGCGGCTGCCCGTCACCCCCGGCAGTTGGTAGAACGGGTTCGGGATCTGCTCGTCCGTCAGGAACGCCTTCGCCGTGGGTTTGCCGGTGGAGTCGAAGCGCGGCTGGCGGTAGGTCATCCAGTTGTCCAGGCCGATGTCATTCTGCTGCAGGTCCCAGCCGATGTCATACGTCTTGTTGTGCGAGTAGCCGACCTCGAAGAGCCAGGTCTTCCACTCGTGCTGCAGGTGGAGGCTGTACTCCCACGAGTACGGCAGGTGCCCGTCGCGGTTGGTCCAGTTCACGCCATTGCCGAGATTGGTCATCGCGCCGAGCGAACTGCCCGTCGGATCGAGGATGCCGTTCTGGAACGGATTGGCCAGCGTGTCGTAGGGCGTGAGGCCGCTATCGATCGAGGCGTTAAGAGACGTGCTACGGCTGAAGCCGTTCTGGCCCTGCATGACCTGGGAGCTCTGGTAGAACTTGCCGAAGCCGCCGCGGATCACGGTCCTGTTGGTCAGCCTGTAAGCCGCCCCAACCCTGGGCTGCCACTGGTCCCACACCGAGTTCGTCGACGTGCGCGGCTGCCCGTCAACACCGGCATACTTCTGCACCCCGTAGACCTTGAACGCGCTCACAGGCACCAACTGAGCTAACTGAGCGCCGAAGGGGTACTTCACGGGGTCCGCCAGCACGCCCTTCATGATGTTGGCGTAGGCGGCCTGCGCGGCATCGCTGATCGGGTTCAATTGGGTGGGGTCGAAATCGCTGACCCGGCGGTTGAACCGTTCCTCGAACGGGCTCTGGTAGTCCCACCGCAGGCCGATGTTGACGGTCAGGCGGGAATTCACGCGCCAGTCGTTTTGGAAGAACAAACCCGTGTAACGTTGGCTGTTGAAGCTGTTCGCGTTCCGCGGGATGTTGCCGCCGTTTGGAAGCCCGAGCATGAACGAGGCAAACGTCGAGCCATAGCCCGTCTCGCTCGTGTCGTAGCGGCGCCGGGTCCAGTTGGGGCCACCGCTGGCGTCGAACTCGAACAGCCCGCTCTGATTGCCGTAACCGGCCGTCGAGTCCTGCAGCACGCGGTACTCGCCGCCATAATGAAGCGTCATGTTGCCAACCACGTGCGTCAGGTTGGCGTTCCAGTTGTAATAGGTCGTGTTGGTGTATCCGCCCGCGCTGCCGCCGATATCGCCGAATACGTCTTCCATCCGCGGGAACGAGAGCTTCTCCATCTTTGACACGTATTCCTTGCTGAAGCCCAGGTCGAGCGGGTTGAACCCCGCGCCGTTGCTGTAGGTCGGCTCTACGTACCGCGTCACGTTGAAGCGCAGGTTAAGGATCTTGTTCGGGCTCAGCGTCCAGACGTGGTCGAGGCCGATGCCTTTCGGACTCCGGGTAGTGTGGTCCCCTGTCGTGGCGTTGTGGTAATAGTCGTCCAGAAACTCGTCCATGTGGCTCCAGCGAACGCTGCCGAAGGTCTTGTGCGAGTAGTTCCAGTTGTGGTCGAGCCGCGCCATGAACGTCGCCATCTTGTTCTGGCGGGTCGAATTCGGCGTGAAGTTGTTGGCAGTGTTGCTGGTCGACTGAGGCGTGGTGTTCGGCATGGGAATGAATCCCAGTACGTTTCTCGCGATGGGGCTGATGCGCTCAGTCGGAATCTTGTTGCCCGCAAAAGGTTGGCGGTAGCCGAACTGCGGGTTCTGCACTTCCTTGCCATCGACGAATATCGTCCGCCGGGTGTCCGCCGTTAACGGATCGAAGATGGTCGTTGGGACCATCCGCGACACTCCGCCGATCACCTGCGTGCTCCACGTTCCCGTGAAGTCCCCCGCGCGTTCGGCCGCGTCCGGCACCGTCCGCACCCCGGCACGCGGGTCCTGGTTGCGAATCCCTTCGTAGGAAACAAAGAAGAAGGTCTTGTCTTTGCCGTCGTAAAGCTTCGGCAGCCGCACCGGCCCGCCGAAGGTGCCGCCGTAAAGGTTGTACCGGGTGGGCGACTTGTCCTGCCCCGAGCGGTTGCCCTGGAAGGTGTTCGCCGCGTAGGCGTCGTTCCGGTTGAACTCGTAAAGGTTGCCGTGGTAGTTGTTCGTGCCGCTCTTGAGGCTGACGTTAAGCGTGCCGCCCGCCTGGCGCCCGTACTGCGCATCGTAGGCGTTGGTCATGATGCGAAATTCCGCCACGGCGTCGGCCGGCGGAACGAACGCGACCTTGTCGCGGTTCTGGTTCGGCGAGCCGTCGAGCAGGAACTCGTTCGACCTGTCGTCGCGTCCGCCGTTCACGCGGACCCCCGATGCGGCGTTCTTCGACCACATCATCGCCACGTTGTTGTTTTGATCGACCGCCTGTACGCCCGGCGACATCGTCGCCAGTTGGAACGGAATGCGGGACATCACCGGGATCTCGGTGACCGCCTCCGGACTCACCACCGTGCCGGACGTCGACGCCGTCGTGTCGATCAGCGCCGCCTCAGCCGTCACCGTGACCGTCTCCGACACCGCTCCAAGGGTCAGAGTCGCATCGATCTGCTTCATGTCGGCGACCTGAAGAACAATGTCTTTTTGCTCGTAGCTCTTGAAACCCTGGGCCGCGACGACAACCCGGTACTTGCCCGGATTGAGGAACCGCACCGTCCACGACCCCTGTTCATTGGTTGTTGTTTTCTGCTCGACGTTGGTGTCCTCGGAAATCACACTGACCGTGGCTCCGGGCACCGCCGCCCCCTGCGGGTCGGTCACCCGCCCCTGGACGTTCGCCCGGGACTCCTGGGCCCAGGCGGCGCCGCAAACGAGAAATAAAAGCATGGCCGCAAGACACACCAAAGACCATTGCCGATTCAGCTTCGACATCTACAATCCCCTGAAGGTTTTTTCGCGGCTGAGGCGTATCACCCTGACAGGCACGCCGCGGTTCCGACACGGACGCACCACGGCGGGCCGTCCGGCCAACGGTCAATTATAAACCACAAGTTCAGGCCGGAGACTCTGGAAGGAAGCGGACAGGTTGACCTTTCGGCTGTCGGAGTTTATTCAAAACTTCATCCGATATCGCGTTACGGAACCCTTGGGCTTGTGCCGGTATCCCCCGTCATCCACGCACTTGACGGTCAGTTCGTTCTCTCCCGCCGCCATCACCCAGGTCATCTTGTACGTCTCGCCGGGGGCTGTTTGAAGCTTGATATTGATCGTGTGGGGATCGGCAAAATGATAATCGCCCGAGACGCTGCTACCCCTGGCGTTCTTGATCACGATCCCGCCCCGCTTCGTAAAGAAGAGTTCCTCGGCCCGATCGGCGTCGCACCAGAAATGTCCCGGTACTACGTCCTGAGGGATTGCAGCCTGCCGAGTGCATCCGGTGGTGAGTGCTGCAATCAGCAGCAGGGTTCTCGTTCCACAGCGATTGGTGCGCAGCATCGGCGATTACCTCGTTCCAGGATTTCCGTCGCACCCGGCAGGATTGGCGCGCACCATTAACGATACTTAATTGTTTACGGAAAGGCAAGAATTTTAAGCTGCCGGCGACGCTGACCGCACTCACGTCACCTGTTTGCGCCGGCGAATCAGGTGGTAGATGAACAGGATCACTACCGCACCGATGATGGACGTGATGAAGCCCGCGCCCTCACCTGGTTTGTACCACCCGACCGCGCGCCCGAACCAGCCTGCGAGAAGAGCTCCCGCGATACCCAGCAGGATCGTGACGACAAACCCGCCAGGATCCCTGCCCGGCATCAGGAGCTTTGCGATAATCCCGACCACCAGGCCGAAGAAAATCCACCCCAGGACTGCCAACATACTTTACCTCCCCGAGAATCATGAATGCACGCTAAGGACCATGCTGCGGCAGTGCTGTTAGAATCATTCATTGCAGTGCCATGGAAATTATCGACGTGTCGCTTTTCATCGTGCTTGGCGCGATGATGTCATATTTGCTCGATGAAATTTTCGGGCTGACCAGCCGCCTCCGCCTCTGGCTTGAGAAGCTGTGAGTAGCCTTCACCCGCGACCCGATCACGCGAGTAGAATAGATCGGAGCGCGAATGACCGCAACGACGCACCGCGACCGTGTTCTGAAGGCCCTCTCCCACCAGCAGCCTGACCGCGTCCCCATCGATCTCGGTTCCGCCCGCTTCACCGGCATGGTCAAGGGCGCTTGCGAGAAACTCTGCGCCTACCTCGGCTTTGGATCGCCCGGCCCCATCCTTGACCGCATGCAGCAGGTCGTCGAAGTCGATGAGCGGATCCTCGAATTCCTCGATGCCGATTGCCGTGCTTTCGCCCAGGGTCCGGCCGATGGCGGCGGCGATACAGAACTGCCCGGCGACCGGTATCGCGACGAGTGGGGCGTCACGCGGCGCCGGCCGCCCGGCTGTCATTACTACGAGCTGGAAACCTCGCCGCTCGCCGGCGATATCGACGCCCGGACGATCGCCCGTTATCCCTTCCCCGATCCGGCCGACCCCGGCATCATCCGCGGCCTCCGCGCCAAAGCCTTCCGCCTGCGCGAAACCGGCTACGCCGTCATGTACAACGCGCGGTTCAACCTCGTCCACACCGCCCAGTACCTGCGCGGCTTCGAGGATTGGTTCCTCGATCTCGGCCAGGACCACGCGCTCTTTACTTGCCTGCTCGATGCCATCCTCGACCGCCTCGTCGAGCTTAACCACCGCACCCTCGCCGAAGTCGGCGACCTCATCGACGTCGTCGCTTTCGGGGATGACATCGGCCAGCAGGACCGGGCCGTCTGCTCCCTCCCCCTGTACCGCAAGCTCATCCGCCCCCGACAAGAGCGCATCGTCGAGACGATCCGAGCCCACACGAAAGCGAAGATTCTCTACCACACCTGCGGCTCCGTCTATACCTACATCCCCGATTTCATCGACATCGGCATTGATGCCCTCAACCCCATACAGGTCACCGCGCGCAACATGGAACCCGCACGCCTCAAGAAGGAATTCGGCGGCCGCATCGCTTTCTGGGGAGCTATCGATTCCCAGCACCTGCTCCCGCACGGGACCCCTGAACAGGTGCGGGCCGGAGTCCGGCGCGCCTTCGAGACCTTGGGCACGAACGGAGGCTACATAGTAGCCGCGGTCCACAACATCCAGCCGGACGTTCCTCCAGAGAACATAGTGGCTCTGTTCCAGGCAGCGAAAGCCTGCACGTACAACCAACAACCCATAACCAAGGAGACTCCATGTTGACCCGCCGTACATTCCTCGCAACCTCCACCGCCGTGTCCCAGATGCGCGTGATGGGCGCTAACGATCGCGTGCGCCTCGGCATCATCGGAACCGGGGGCCGCGGCTCCTACCTCATGGAGGTCGCCAATCAGCTTGGTGGACACGAATGGGTAGCAGTCTCGGACGCCTGGGACCTCCGCCGCGAGAGAGGCGCCAAGCTGGCCGGCGGCGGCGTCACCCGCTACGCCGACTATCGCCAGTTGCTCGACCGCAAGGATATCGACGCCGTCATCGTCGCCACCTGGGACCACCTCCACTCCCAGATTACCGGCGAGGCCTGCCGCGCCGGCAAGGACGTCTTCGTCGAAAAGCCCATGACCTCGCTTCCCATGCAGGGCGTGGAGTTGGTGCGCACCGTTCGCGATACGCGCCGCGTGGTTCAGGTCGGCATGCAGCAGCGCAGCATGGCTAATTTCATCGAAGCCAAGCAGCGGTTCTTCGACTCAGGTCTCATTGGCCAGGTCACCATGGTCCGCACGATCTGGAATGGAAACGGGGGCTATCTCGAAAAACCGCCCGCCGGCATGGAGACAAAGCCCGCCGGACTCGATTGGGACGCCTGCCTGGGCTGGCTGCCGAAAATCCCGTGGGATCCCAAGCGTTACTTCAATCGCTTCTCCTACTGGGATTTTTCGACCGGAGGACAGACCGGCGGCCTGTTCGTCCACATGGTGGATGTCGTCCACTGGTATCTGAATCTCACCCGCGCCCGCGCCGCGGTGGCGCTCGGCGGCATCTACCGGTATAACGACGGCCGCGACACGCCGGATAACATCAACGGCATTGTCGAGTACCCGCAGAATCTGACCGTCACTTTCGAAGCCAATATTACGGACATGATCGGGAACGACTCCGCCAACATCATCTTCATGGGCTCCGGAGGGCGCCTGACCATCTTCCGTCACGGGTACCGGTTCCAGCACGCAGACAGGAAGCAGCCCGACATCACCGCGGGAACCAGCCCCGAATCCGCCCACATGGCCAACTTCCTCGATTGCGTCCGCACCCGCAAGCAGCCCAACGCCGACGCGGTTACGGGCCACTACTCGGCGCTGGCCTGCCACATCATGAACATCGCCTACAAGCAGGGTGGCCGCGCCGTTTGGGACAACAACTGGGATGTGTAGGCACGAAAGACAACGGGGCTAAAGCCCTGTAAAGGTGACGCCCTACGGCATGGCTGAAGCCATGCCCTGATACGATTCGGCTGGCCTGCCACATTTAGCCGTGCTGTAGCGTCATGGAAAGGCCTGGGCTTTATAATAGCCCCTGTCAGGGCTCCCAAATTTACCGGCGCATTTGAGTATGATCGGGCTTTGTATCGGGGCACGCTTGGGCTTGGGCTTTAGCCCCTGTCAAGGAGAAAACGCATGAGCATTGAAATCGGCGTCAACATGGAATTCATCCGCCACGAGGACAAGGGGTTCGCGGCCGGAGTCGAACGCGCCGCCGCGCTCGGCTTCCGCTACGTCGAACCCATGGTCCACAACGGCCGCGAACTGCTCAGCGAAGCCGGCTACTTCCATTCCGTCTCCCTGGATGAGGAGCCGCTCGAGATCAAGGACACGCTCGCCCGCAACGGCGTCGCCGCCTCCGGGCTCAGCGCGCACTGCCCGCTCATCCGTCCCGAAATCAGCGTGCCCTATCTTCAGAAGGCCATCCGCTTCGCCGCCGCCATCGGAGCACCCGTCGTCAACACGGATGAAGGCATCCGCCCCGATTGGGTTTCCGTCGAGGACGCCTGGGGAGTCATGAAGTACACGCTATCGACCGTCCTGCGCACCGCCGAGCGCTACGGCATCTATGTCGGAATCGAGCCGCACCAGAGCATCTCGAAGACAACCGCCGGTTTGCTCCGCATCGCCGGCCTCGTCGATTCCCCCTTCCTTCGCATCAACTACGACACCGGCAACGCCTACCTCGCCGGCGAGGACCCTTACGAGGGCCTAAGAGCGGTTCGCGACCGCCTCATACACCTGCACGCGAAGGACATCACCATCGCCCACGCCGACGCCGAACGCGGCAAGGTCACCGGCACCCCAGTCGGCTGCGCCTGCGGCGACGGAGTGATCGCCTGGTCGCACGTCATTGGGATTCTTCGCGAGGTCAACTGGAGCGGCGTCTTCTCCGTCGAGTGCGGCACCTCGGAACAGGCCGCCCGCAGCCTTGCGCACCTGAACTCTCTTCTCCCCAAGGAGGCCAAGCTCGCCCATGCGTAGAGCCATTGTCCTGTTGCTTGCCGCCGCGGCCCTCGCCGCCGCCGCGCCTGTCCGCGTGCTGATCCTTTCCGGACGCAATAACCACGACTGGCGCACCACCACTCCGTATCTCCGCAAAATCCTCACCGATACCGGCCGCTTCGATGTCCGGGTCCAGGAAGAGCCGGCCGGCATTACCGATGCCACGCTGGCCTCCTACGGCCTCCTCGTCCTGGATTACAACGGAGCGCGCTGGGGAGCGACCGCCGAGAAGGCCGTCGAGAACTTCGTTCGCTCCGGAAAAGGCCTCGTCGCGGTCCACGGCGCCACCTATGCGTTCGGAGGACTCGTCGTGCTTGGCGACCGGCACGTTCGCACCGGCATCATCGAGCCTGCCTGGCCGGAATACGCCGCGATGGCCGGAGGCTCCTGGTCCGATCAGGCACCCAAGACTGGCCACGCACCACGCCACCTCTTCACGGTCAAGTACACGGACGCCGCCCATCCCATTACTCAGGGACTCGAGCCGTTCAAGATCAACGACGAGCTGTATCACTCGATCCGCACGCGCCCCGAAATCCACGTGCTCGCAACCGCGTTTGACGATCCCGCCAACGGCGGCACCGGCAAGAACGAGCCCATGCTCTGGACCCTCAACTATGGCAAGGGACGCGTGTTCCACACCGCGCTCGGGCACGATGTCTCGGCGATGCAGACCGCCGGCTTCGTCGCCACCTTCACGCGCGGCTGCGAGTGGGCCGCCACCGGGAGCGTCGCCCCGGCCGAAAAGCGGGAGCAGCCGATCCGTGTCCAGGTCGTCACCGGCGGTCACGACCATGACGCCACGTTCTACCAGGTCTTCGAGAACTTCCCCGACATCCGCGCCAATGTAAAGGGATACCCGGACGCCTATACCGGCAACCTAAGCAAGAACGTGGATGTCCTGGTCCTTTACGATATGGTCCAGGAAGTCTCCGAGGGACAGCGCAAGAACCTGCAAGCCTTTCTCGAGAGCGGCAAGGGTGTGGTGGTCTGTCATCACGCCATCGCGAACTTCAATTCGTGGCCCTGGTGGTATGAGGAAGTCGTTGGGGGCAAATATCTGCTGAAGCCCGAAGGCAACCGCGCCGCCTCCACGTATCTCCACGACCAGCCGGTCTTTTCCAAGGTGATTGCGAAGCATCCCGTCACGGACGGCATCGGCCAGCTCTACTTCATGGAAGAGACATACAAGGGCATGTGGATCTCGCCCAGGTCGAAGGTCCTCATGACGACCGACAACCCGACCAGCGACGGGCCGGTGGTCTGGATCGGCCCGTATGAGAAATCCCGGGTCGTTTACATCGAGCTCGGCCACGACCGCTACGCCCATCAGGACCCCGGTTACCAGCAGCTCATGCACCAAGCCATCCGCTGGGCCGCTTCGCGCTGAGAGGCCAAATTACGGGCGCCAGCGTCTTCCCTTGCGGTCGCGGTTAGGACTATTCTGTTTGGCGGGGTGAATGTATGGCTCTCGAATCTGGCGTTACGGTTCTGACGCTCGCGCTGGCTCTTGCCGGGGTGGTTGCGGCCCAGCCGAAATATGACCTGCTGCTTCGCGGGGGGCGCGTCATCGACCCCCGAAACAAAATCTCCGATCGCCGCGATGTGGCGATCCGCAATGGCCGCATAGCCGAGGTCGCAGCGAACATTGACCCGGCGCGCGCCTCCAAGGTGATCGATGTCTCGGGCCTGTACGTCACGCCCGGGCTCATCGACATTCACGTACACGCGTATACGGGGACCGGCGAGCGGAACTCCTACGCCGGAGACAACAGCGTCTATCCCGACGGGTTCAGCTTCCGCGTTGGCGTGACCACGATGGTCGACGCCGGCGGAGCGGGCTGGCGCAATTTCGCCGACTTCAAGGACCGCGTCATCGACCGCTCCAGGACGCGTCTGCTCGCCTTCATCAACATCGTCGGCAACGGCATGCGCGGCGGTAAGTTCGAGCAGGACCTCGCCGACATGGAAGCCAAGCCCACGGCAGAAATGGCGCTCCGGCATAAGGAACTGATCGTCGGCGTCAAAACAGCCCACTTTGAGGGGCCGGAATGGGCGCCGGTGGAGCGCGCGGTCGAAGCCGGTAACATTGCGAAAATTCCGGTGATGGTCGATTTCGGCAGGAATCGCACCGAGCGCCCTCTACGGGATCTCATATTGGACAAGCTCCGTCCGGGTGACATATATACCCACGTCTATTCCGGACTGCGCGGCGAGGTGGACGGTTCCGGGCGCCTGAACCCTGCCCTGCCCGAGGCGCGCAAACGCGGCGTCATTTTCGATGTGGGCCACGGGGCCGGAAGCTTCTTCTGGCGCGTAGCCAAGCCCGCCGTCGAGCAGGGCTTCCTGCCCGATTCGATCTCCACCGACCTGCACATCAGCAGCATGAACGGCGGGATGAAAGACATGCTCAATGTCATGAGCAAGTTCCTGATAATGGGCATGCCGGTGGAACACGTCATCGCGAAGTCTACGTGGAATCCCGCGCGCGAGATCCACCACGAGGAACTGGGGCACCTGTCCGCCGGCGCCGTCGCGGACATCGCGGTGCTGCGGATCGAAAACGGGGAGTTCGGCTTCCTCGACGCTACCGGCGTCCGGCTCCGGGGCACGAAAAGGCTCCTGTGCGAGATGACTTTGAAGGACGGCAAGGTCGCCTATGACCTCAACGGACTGGGCGCGCCCGAATTCCGGTAATTGGTAGCGGCGGCTACCAAAGTTAGTAACATCGCGTCACAAAAAGACTACGAAATCAGTGGGTTCGGATTTAACGGTCCAGGTGTATACTGACCTCGCGCTCGATTTGCTCCCTGAAGATTAGAGGGCTTCGGGGAGCTTCGGGCTGCTCAGAGTGATCGGAGTGCATTGAGGGATGTACGGGAGATCCAACCTAATGAGACCTGCATTTACCAAACTCGGCCTATTATTAGGCCTGATTGTGTGTATCGGCTCGGTCTTGATGGCGCAGGTTACAACCGGAACGATTTTGGGTGAAGTCCGCGACGCCAGCGGAGCGGTGGTTACGGCCGCGACCATCACCATCAAGGAAGTAACCAAGGGAACGATTCAGACATATAAAACTGATGAAAATGGCGCTTACTACGCGCCATTCCTTATCCCCGGCACCTACCAGGTGTCGGTAGACAAAGATGGATTCCGGAAGCAGGCGAGCCAGAACTTCGACCTGCAGGTTGACCAGAAGGCGCGGCTCGATTTCACGCTTCAGGTTGGCGGTGTGGCCGACTCGGTCGAAGTGACCGCGGCGGCGCCGCTGGTCAGGTCGGAGACGGCGGAGCTGGGCGCCGTGGTTACCGAGAAGGCCATTCGCGAACTGCCGCTGAACGGGCGCAACTTTGCGCAGCTTGTCTATCTGGCTCCGAACGTGACGCCCGGCCAGCAGGGCGAGAACCTTTCCGGCCAGAGCTCGTTCAATCCGCGCGCCGCATCGAACTTCAACGCGCTGGGCAGCCAGGCGAACACGAATGCCTGGCTGGTGGACGGTATCGACAACAACGAGTACACGTTCAACACGGTGATCGTGCAGCCGTCGATCGAATCCGTGCGCGAATTCAAGGTGCTGACGGGAACTTATTCGGCGGAATTCGGCCGCGGCGCGGGCGTGGTCTCGGTATCGACCAAGTCCGGCGGGAACGACGTGCACGGCAACGCGTTCGAGTTCCTGCGCAACGACCTTTTCGATGCGCGGAGCTATATTAACCCCAGGCCCTTCGCAAAGCCGCCCTACCGGCGCAATCAGTACGGCGCGGCCTTGAGCGGGCCGGTGTACTTGCCTAAGTTGTACAACGGCAGGAACAAGACCTTCTTCTTCATGGACTACTTTGGAATGAAGGAAAGGAAGGGTCTCTCGTTCAGCAACACTGTGCCAACCGCAGAAACGCGCATTGGCAACTTCAGCAATTTCACGGACCCGAAAGGCAATCTGATCAATATCTACGATCCGCTCACGACGCGGCTGAATCCGAACTTCGATCCGGCGAAGCCCGTCGACCCGAAACTCAACCCGCAGTATTTCCGTGACCCGTTCACGGGGAACGTGATCCCGTCGAACCGCATGAACCAGGTCGGCCTGAATGTCGCCAGCATATATCCGCTGCCCAATGTGCCGGGCAACTTCAACAACTATACGAGCAGCCTGCCGCGTTCGCTCGATGATGACGGATTCACCACACGCGTGGATCACCAGATCTCGCAGTCGGATTCGCTGTTCGTCCGGTACAGCTACGAGGCTTTCCGGCTGATCGCGCCGCAGGGACAGGCGAACTGCTGCCTGCCGACTCCGGATTTCGCGAAGAAATTCGATCTCGGCCCGTATGTCGCAGGACTCCAGGTCACGGACCTGACGACCCAAGGCTTGGCGATCAACGAAACACACGTGTTCAAGCCCAATCTCGTGAACGAGTTCCGCGGCGGCTTTGCGCGCACGAATCCGTTCACGCGCCAGTCCGATCTCGGACACAACGCAGCTACTTCGCTGGGCATCATGGGGATCAACATCTCCCAGCAGAGCTCGGGAATTCCGAACATCAACGTCACCGATTTCACGGGACTGAGCGGCGGGCCGGGCTTCCTGCCTGCGAACCCGCGCGAAACACACTGGCAATTGGAGGACGGCATCGCATGGACACTCGGCCGTCACCAGACCAAGTTCGGGTACCGCTATGTGCGCCGCATGACGTCGCCCTACACGGGCCCCCCCGGAGGCGGACCGCGCGGCGACATGACCTTCGGCAAGAACTACACGAACGACCCCGTGACGAACTCGCAGGGTACCGGGCTGGCCACGCTGCTGCTCGGCTACATCAGCGGCGGCGGCGGGCGCAGCATCCTGCTGGAGCCATACTACACCACGGTCCAGGACCACGGCTTCTATTTCCAGGACGACTGGAAGGTTTCGCGGCGCCTCACCGTCAACCTCGGTGTGCGCTACGACATCTTCAAGCCCGACGTGGCCATCCGGGACCGGATCGTCAACTTCGACATGACCAACCTGCGGCTTGCCTATGCCGGTGAAGACGGCATTTCGCGCACTGCCGGCAAGGAGACCCGCTACCGCAACTTCGGTCCCAGAATCGGATTCGCATATGACATGATGGGCGACGGCAAGACAATCATCCGCAGCGGTTACGCGATCAGCTATTTCCCCGAACTGCCGTCCGGCTCCAGCATGCTCGGCGAGCAGGTTCCGTACGTGGTTTCGCAGACTCCGTTCGGCAACCTTCCGACCAACCCGACGAACTGGAGCGTGATTCCGACCATCAATCAGCCGTTCCCGGCCATACAGACGGTAAAGCCGCGCACGACGGCTGAGCTGAATGCCTCGCCGGTTGCGGTGCTCGGGCACGGTTTCAAAAACGACACGCCGTCGATGATGAGCTGGAACTTCAACATCGAACGGCAGATCAGCAGCACCATGATGGTCGAGATCGCTTACGCCGGTAGCCACAGCACCCACCTGCTGTTCGGTTACAATCCCAATGAAGTGCAGCCAGGGATTGGAAGCACCCAGTCGCGGCGTCTGCTTCAGCCGATTGCGAACGTCACCAGCATCACGATCTTCGATCCGCGGAACTCCTCGAGCTACAACGGCCTGAGCGCCAAATTGGAGAAGAGGTTTGCGAGCGGCCTGCAGTTCATGGCCGCGTACACGTTCTCGAAGAACCTCGATTACGGCGGGTCGGCGGCGAGCGGCGGCGGTCAGACGGGCGGACCGCAGACGATCACCAACATCCGGGCGGGCCGTGGACCTTCCGGCTTTGACGTGAAACATCGGCTTGTCGGGAACTACCTGTACGAGCTTCCGTTCGGGCCGGGCAAGCGCTGGGCCACGAGCGGTCCGCTGCGGTGGGTAGCGGGCGGATGGACTCTCTCGGGCATCACCACCCTTCAAGGCGGGCGTCCGTTCAACGTGAGCTTGTCCCAGGGTGTGAACAACGGCGCGCCGAGCTGGCCCAACCGCATCGGCAGCGGCAAACTGGACAACCCGGATCCTGCGATGTGGTTCGATCCCAAGGCGTTTGTCGCGCCACCGCCGAATACGTACGGCAACGTCGCGCGCGGCGTTCTCTACGGACCGGGCCAGGTGAACTTCGATGTATCGTTCGTGAAGAACAATCGTTTTCGCGAACGGTACAACATCCAGTTCCGGCTCGATAGCTTCAACCTGACCAATACGCCCTTCTTTGGCTTCCCGAACGCGAGTATCGGGTCGCCGACCGTTGGGCAGATCACCTCGACGAACTCGGACAACCGCGACCTGCAGTTCGCGCTCAAGTTCGAGTTCTGATAGGGAGCACTATAGACCCTGGCAGATCCGAGCGTGCGCTTTGTATCAGGGCACGGCTAAAGCCGTGCCCTGATACGAGGCCGAATGCAGGAATTCCAGACTCGACGTGTAGGGAAATCCGACATTTTCCGAGAGGCGCTCACGATAGTCCTTTTGTTTTCAATCTGGCCACCGGCGTGCCCAAGACCCTACCTATGGCTCAAGAGTGGTGGCTGAATCTGACCAACGCCCTGATGGGAGGTGGCGTACTCGTTCTAGTTCTCGTGGTGGCGGCCGGCGCCGTTTACGACAGGCTCAAGCACCACCGCGCCTGATCCCATATCTTTTGATCTTTTCGTAAAGCGTGGAACGGTCGATTCCAAGTGCGCCTGCTGTTTCCTTGATATTCCCCTGGTGCCGCTCAAGCACCGCGGCGATGGCGTGCCGTTCCATTTCTTCCAGGGTCATGCCGGCAGGCACGGGCCATGCCTTTCTGTCGTCCTTCTTGAGGAAAGCGAAATCCCTCTCGCACAGTTGAGCCTGGCCGCACGTGACGAGCGCACGCTCGATTGCGTTCTCGAGTTCCCTGATGTTGCCCGGCCAATCGTGCTCCAGCAGCGCCTTCAAGCCATCTTCGGAGATGCCGGACACCTCTTTGCCGAGTTCGTGCGAGCGGTGGTGGATAAAGTGGCGCGCCAGCAGCGGGATATCGTCGCGGCGCTCGCGCAAAGGCGGGATCGCGATCTCGATGACGTTCAGGCGGTAGTAAAGGTCTTCGCGAAAACGGCCGTCTCGCGCCGCCTGCGTCAGGTCGGCATTCGTGGCCGCAACGATTCGCGCGTCCACGACGATCTCCTCGGAGCCCCCGACCCGGTAGAATCGCTTGTCCTCGATCACGCGCAGCAGGTCGGTTTGCAGCTTCGCTGAGACGTCGCCGATCTCGTCCAGGAAAACGGTGCCGCCGTCGGCGATTTCGAATTTGCCCTTCACCGTCTCCACCGCGCCCGTGAACGAGCCTCTCTCGTGCCCGAAGAGTTCGGATTCGAGCAGCGTCTCGGCCAGGGCGGCGCAACTGACGCTGATGAACGGCCGCGGCGCCCGGCGGCTTGCGTTGTGAATGGCCCGCGCGAGAAGGCCCTTGCCCGTGCCGCTCTCGCCGCGGATCAGGACCGTGCTCGGCAGGTCCGCGATCTGCCTGCTCAGGCCGATGATTTCGAGCATCCGCGGGTTCTTGGTGACCAGGTCCTGATAGCGGTACCGCCGCGCCAGTTTCTCCCGCAGGATCGCGTTCTCGCGTTCGAGCCGCTTGACCTTTAGCATCCTCGCGACCATCAGCGAGATCTCGCGCGGGTTGCATGGCTTGACAACGTACTCCTGCGCGCCCTGTTTCATGGCCGCCACCGCCGTATCGACGGTAGCGTAGGCGGTGATGATGACGATGGCCGCCTCGGGCGACAGCTTGCGAATCTCGCGCATGGTCTCGAGGCCGTCCATGCCTCCCGGCATCTTGAGATCGACGAAGCAGACGGCGTAGTTTTTCGACCGGGCTTTTTCGAGCGCCTGCCGGCCGGAAGCGGCGGTATCGACGGAATAGCCGTCCTCGCGAAGCCATGCGGCCAGCGACTCGCGCATCACGTCTTCGTCATCCACCACGAGAATGTTCCAGCGCATCGATCACTCCTCCATGGCCGCGGGCGCCGCAAGCGGCAGCCTCACAGTGAATGTCGTGCCCACGCCAGGTTTGCTGTCCACTTCGATTTCGCCGCCGTGGGCCTGAACGATTCCGTAGGATACCGCCAGCCCGAGCCCCACGCCCTTGCCCTCCGGTTTCGTGGTGAAGAAAGGGTCGAAGATGCGCGACAGGTTTTCCGGCGGGATGCCCTCGCCGGTATCGCTCACCGCAATGGCGGCCGAGCGGCCGTCGGGCTCCGCCCGCGTCTCAATCCGCACACGCCCGCCGCGCCGCTCGGGCATGGCTTCGCCGGCATTGAGCAGAAGGTTCAGGAGCACCTGCTGGACTTGCGCTCCGTCGCACGGAATGACGGGGAGGTTCTCGTCGAGCGCAATCTCGATTTCGACGCTCATCAACTTCAGCTTGTGCGCGGCGAGGGAGGCGGTAGCACGCACGACTTTGTTGAGATCGGCCCCGGTGCGCTGCGGTTTCGGCCAGCGCGAGAACGCAAGCAAATCGCCGACCACGCGCCCGATCCGCTCGGTTTCGCTCACGACCAGATCGAGGTATTTGCGGAACTCCTTAACCCGCTCCGGAGGCAAGCTGCCGTTTTCGAGCAAACGCCGCATCAGCATGGCAAGATTGAGCACGCCGCAAAGCGGGTTGTTGACCTCGTGGGCCACGCTGGCCGCGAGCTGTCCGAGCGAGGCCAGCCGGTGGCTTTGCGACAGTTTCCGATGCGCCGCGTTCAACTGATCGGTGCGCTCGGCGACTTTGGCCTCGAGGTGCTGCGTAAACTCGTGAATCTCGGCCAGCGCCGCCTTCAATTGCTCGCGCATGGCGTTGAAGGAGCGCGCCACCTCGTCAAGATCCTCGCTCGATCCGATCGCGATCGGCTGGTCGAGATCCATGCGGCTCACGGATTGCGTCGCCGCAACCAGCTTGCGTATCGGCTTGCCCAGGAAGTGACGGATAAAGAAGACGATGAATACGCCGAAGACCAGTATGTGTACGCCCGTGACCGCTAACACGCTCCATCGTATGGCTGCCACCTCGCCATCCACCGGATCGAGATTCAGCGCCACATCGAGCACACCCAGGACTTTCGTGCCGGCGGGGTGGGCGTGGCAGGCCGCCTCGCTGCACGAAGGCTCGTTGTAGATTGGCGTGATCATGGCGAGGTTGCGCCGGCCGCCCCTGCCGCGGAAGATG
The DNA here is from genome assembly GCA_023436715.1 of Acidobacteriota bacterium. Lineage (GTDB taxonomy): Bacteria > Acidobacteriota > Terriglobia > Bryobacterales > Bryobacteraceae > Fen-330. The sequence continues at coordinate 36,111 of JAEZIJ010000210.1, read as the reverse complement.
CGGGCGCGCGATGGCACGTCCACCTTTACGAGCGGCTCGGTGGAAGCGTGACAGAGCGAGCAACTCTCGGCGTCCTTATCCACCTGCTTGTCGCGTTCGCCGGGGATGGTCGAGAACATGATCCGGCCGTTCGCGTTGAAAATCCGGATGCGCTCGATGCCCTGCTTGAGCGAGATGGTCCGCATGATCTCGTAGGCGGAGGCGCGATGGTCCGCAAGCATCGCGTGCCAGGTGGTGCTTGTGATGCCGCGGGAAAGCTGGTCCGCGCCGAGGATCATCGTATCCAGGAGGTGCCGCTCCTCGATGCGGGAGATCACCACACCGAGCAGTGTGTCGATGATGATGACGATTACCGTCAGCGCCAGGATCAGTTTCGGAGCCAGCCGTCTGAGCACCAGACGATTATACGCGCGGCGGCCGTTCCCGAAACGCGATGAGGCCGGCTGGGTCGTCCGTGACGATGCCGTCGACACCGGCGCGGATCAGGCGGTTCCAGTCGCGTGGGCGGTTAGCCGTCCAGGGAAGGACTTTGACGCCGGCACAGTGGGCGGCATCGACTCTCCGCGGCGTGACCAGGCGGTGGTAGGGAGCGATGATTTCCGCTTCCGCTTCGCGAGCGATGGAGACAAAATCGCGCGGGCCGAACTCGTAGAGCGCGGCAGTGCGGATTTGGGGCGCGGCGCCCCGCAGAGCGCGGAGCACGCGGTAGTCGAAAGACAGCACGGTCACCCTCGAAGCTACGCGGGCGAACTCGATCTCGGCAACCAGCAACTCGGCGATGCGGCCCGGCGGCGGCGCAAGATTCGGGCGCTGGGGAAAGCACTTCACCTCGACGTCGAAGCCGAAATCCCCACGCGAAGCAAGCTCGAAGATTTCCCTGAGTGCCGGGATGCGGGCTCCTGGAACCGGCTTCTGTCGCCGGAACCGTAAGTTTCTGCGCGAGCCGCAATCGGCGAGGCTCAACTCCTCAAGCGACAACCTCCGCACCGTGCGGGAGTGCTTCCAGGGCATTAGCACGCGGCGCTTGAGTACAGGATCGTGGCAGGCGACCAAAGCATCGTCCCGCGTCACGAGCACATCGAACTCGATCGCGTCGCAGCCGGCATCAATTGCGTACAGGAAACCGGCCATCGTGTTCTCCGGCAGGAGCGCGCGCGCCCCTCGATGGCCGTGAACTTCAACCACGTGACCAGTTTAACCCGTGGAAAAGTACGGAATGCTCACAGCAGCCTCGTCCTGCTTCTGAATCTGGGTCACGCGGCCGGCGGCGTCATAGGTAGTCTCGGTGTCGCTCACTCTCTTTGGCCCAGGAGGAAAGCCCCGACCGCAGGGGCCGCAAAAACCATCGTCCCCATGCCTGTAAGCACACCCATCTCTACTCCTCCTCCAACAATGATGTAGAACGCCGCTGTAAAGGCTGTCGCCGCAAAAACGGTAACTTTTGGGATACGAGCATCGGTGAGCCAGGGGATCAGCTTTGTTAAGCCGAAGATAGCCCCGAACAGCACAGCTTCGATAAAGAGAAGGACCACGACTGGAGAGATAACACCGAGGTTTTCAGAATCCCCGATGAGGGTCTCCATGAACGCTAGGAATCCCACTGAGTATAGGCCCCCGAAGCCCACTGCGATGGCAATGCCGACATAATGACTAGGCGTGCGCAATACGGTGTTGGGCGGAAGATCGGCGCGGTCGAAACCGCCCGGAGGGTGATCGTCCATCGGCCAGCCGCCGATGGCTACTGCGTCGTCGAAGTCGCCCGAGAGCAGGTCGTTCTGCGTAAGGATATGGTCGCCCACCAGCCGGCGGCTGCCGCGTTTGCCCGGCATCATGCCGATCCAATCGAGCGCCCAGTTCGCGCTGCCGGGGAACTCGCCGCTGTTCTTGATGTAGTCCCAGACGCCCAGCACGATAGAGAGCAGTTCAAACCGGATGCGCTCGTTGTCGCGAATCGTATCGAGGTTGCCGCCCCACTCCACCCACCAGTAGCCGTACTCCCAGGAATCGATGCCGCGGTGCCGCAGTTGGTCTTTGGTGATCGTGCGCGCCCACGGCGGCGCGGTGAACGGCATGGCCTTCTGATGCAGGCGCGAGGTGAAAAGGATGCTGCTGCCGAGCGTTTGGTTGTCGGCCTTTTCGGGCGCCAGAGATTCGTTGAACTCCGAGCGGGCTTCACGGCCGGTCCGCATCTGGGCTCCGGCCTCCAGGCCAAGGCGGGAATCGCCGGTGCAGTCGAGGTACATCTTCGCCTTGATGCGGTACAGGCATTCGCTTTTGTCGCAGCGCACCATCACGCGCTCGATGCGGCCGCCTTTCGTCTCCGCGCCGTACAGCACGCTTTCGAGCAGCAGCGTGATGTTGGGCTCGGACATGACCTTGTGGTAGAGCAACACGTCCCACAGTTCGAAGCAGCGTTGGGGGTTGTTTACGGCATCGTCGAGCCGGAATTCCTCGAGCAGCCCGGCTTCGCGCCAGCCGGGCCGCGACTTGTGCGAGTTCGCGCCGACGCTGCGCACACGCCCGCCATTCCGCCGCCGGCCACCAGGACATCGGTCTCGAGGTCAACCAGCGCCATGTGCGGTTCCGCGGCGAAGCCGCCCGATCCCGGCGGAGCGATGCGTTTGAAGTCGCGGACATCGAGGTCGCCCGCGAACACCATCAGCGAGTACGGCCCGAACCCGAGGAAATCACGACGATTCATGTTTGCAGGGTAGAATTCCGGGTACAGGGTGCGCAAGCCCGAAATCAGCCCCGCGCTCAGGAGTTTGTGGATTGCGTAGCCCGGAACTCGATGAGGCGACGAGTGGTGGCGCGGCCTACCAGCATCATCAGCTCCGATTCGGTGGCCTGCCGCACGCGCTCGGCGCTGCCGAAGTGGGTCAGCAGCTTGCGCACGGTCTTCGGGCCGATGCCGGGGATTTCGTCCAGTTCGGAACTGAGCCGGGCCGCGTCGCGCCGCGCGCGGTGGAAGGTCACCGCGAAACGGTGGGCTTCATCCCGGACACTCTGGATGAGATGCAGCACGGGTGAGAACCGGTCCAGCACGACAGGCTCCTCCTCCTGCCCGTAGACGTAGATCCACTCCTCCCGCTTTGCGATGGAGGCAAGCGGCAGATCCACGACGCCGATCGCCTCGAGAGCCCCGGCCGCCGCGTGCAGTTGGCCCAGGCCGCCGTCCACGAGCACCAGACCGGGCATCTTCTCGCCATGGTCCTTCAAACGCGAGTAGCGCCGCCGGATCACCTCACGCATGGAAGCGAAATCGTCGTTGCCTTCCACCTCGCGGATGATGAACTTCCGGTAGTCGGACTTCTTCATGCGCCCGTCTTCCCAGACCACCATGCTGGCGACCTTATCCGTGCCCTGGATATGAGAAATGTCGAAGCACTCGATGCGGCGCGGCGCCTCTTCCAGCCCCAGCATCTCCTGGAGGGACTCGCGGACGGCCTGCGCCGAGGGCTTCATCACCCGGAACCGCTGTTCGAACAAGTGCCGGGCATTCGTCTCCGCAAAGGCCAGCATCGCCTTCTTCGGCCCGCGCTGGGGCGTGTGTATCTCCACCTTGCGGCCGCGCTTTTCCGAGAGCACTTCCTCAAGGAGTTCACGCTCTTCAAACTCGAGCGGGACGTGGATCGAACCGGGCACGTAGTCCTGGTCGAGGTAGAACTGCTTCAGCAGCGAGGAGACGAACTCCGCCGGCTCGAACTCGGACTGGTCCTCCCAGAAAAACTCGCGCCGGTCCACCACACGGCCCTTCCGCAGGTGGAACACATCGACAGCCACGAGCGGCGGTTCGGCGTAAAGCCCGAAGATGTCGGTGTCCTCGCCCTGAGCCGCCGCCATCTTCTGCTTCTGGTCCATCTCCTCGATGGTCGAGACCGCGTCCCGCAGCACCGCCGCCTGCTCGAACCGCATCTCCTCGGCGGCCGACTCCATGTGGGACCGCAACTCGGAGATCAGGACGCGATGCTTGCCTTCGAGGAACAGCCGGACCTCGCGCACGGCGCGGGCGTACGCCTCGTCGGCGGTCAGTCCATCCACGCATGGCCCAAGGCAGCGGTTGATGTGGTATTGCAGGCAGGCGTACTGATGCCGCCGGGTCATGTCCACTTTGCACGACGGCACGCCGAAGAAGCGATTGATAAAGTGTACGAGCCGGTGGGCCAGGTTGCCGGGGAAGTACGGGCCATAGTAGCTGGACCCGTCCTTGAAGAGGCGCCGCGTCACGTACACCCGCGGGTATTTCTCGTTGGTCAACTTGATGTACGGGTAGGTTTTGTCGTCGCGCAGCAGGACGTTGAAGCGCGGCTTCCACTGCTTGATGAGGTTGTTCTCGAGCGCGAGCGCTTCCTTTTCGTTATCGACAAGGATGTATTCGAGGTCGGTGGCTTCGGATATCAGGGAGCCGGTTTTCGCATCGGCCAGCTTGTCGTCGGAAAAATAGCTCCGGACGCGGCTGCGCAGGCTCTTGGCCTTGCCGACGTATATCACACGCCCGCCGGCGTCTTTGTACAGATACACGCCGGGAAGCGGAGGAAGTTGACTGACTTTCTCTCGCAGCTCCATCTGAGACGACACCCGGGCGGGAGCACGGGGTCTTGTCCTACACTAAAATTGTGCCACGGATTCGCGCTCTGCTTTTGGGTTCTGCGCTGGCGGCTGTAGTCTTCGCCCAGCAGCAGAAGGCGCCTCCGCCCAAACCGCAGGAGCCTGCCGAGGAAGACGAGGCTCTCCTTCCTAAAACAGACTACTCGTTCAATCCCCTTCAGGCCGAGAAGGAGATCAAGGTCGGCAGCTTCTATTTCAAGAAGGGCAGCTACAAGGCCGCGGCCACCCGTTTCCAGGAGGCGACGAAGTGGAACCCCGGATTGGCCGACGCGTGGTTCCGGCTCGGAGAGGCGCAGGAGAGACTGAAAGACAAGCGGGCTGCCGAGGAGGCTTACCGCAAGTTCATCGAACTGGCCCCCGAGGACAGGCGCGCCCAGGATCTCAAGAAAACCCTATCCGGCAAGCGGTAGCCGCCGCTCTTTCTGCTTCACCTGCTTTCGGATTGCGGCCACGATGCGCTGCACTCCCTTCCGCCATTCGGGAAACAGATCTACGTACTGGATTTCCCGGCTGATCTCGTCGGGAACGCTCGATTCCTCAAACCGGACCGGAATGAAGAACACCTCCCCGAGCGGCGTCCGCCGCGCGCAGTCGAGTGCATAGCGCAGTTCGGATTGAAAGCAGCCGCGCTTGCCGCCCGCGTGCCGCGAAAAGCAGGCCACGAAGAAGTCAGATACCGAGATTGCCTGTTCGATAGCCCGAGGCCAGTTCTGCCCCGGCAGCAGTTTCCTGCGGTCCAACCACGGATCGAGGCCGTGTGCGAGGAGATCGTCGAAAAGCTTCTCCGCCCGGGCGACATCCTCAATCAGGTACGCGACGAAGACCCTCGGGCGGGTCTGAGGCAGGAACTCAAATCCGCCTTGGGCGTCCGGGCGGAACAGACCCAGCCCATCGATTTCGACGGAGCCGCCGCGCTCGAGACACCGCCTCACGATCCCGGCGACCTGCGCGCTCGAAGAGCGTCGGCGGACGGTCACTTTGCCCTGCCTTTCCGGCCGGGCTTCTCGAATCGGAAGCCCTGGCCAGGCAGGAACTGCCCCAGTCCGGGCAGCGCCACCGGTTTCCCACGGCGCAGTTTGGTCAGAATTCCGTGAATCACCCGATCCAATTGGTCGGCTGCCGCCGCGCGCGTCACGCCGGCCTCTTTCGCCAGGCGGGTTGTCAGCTCGTCTCGATTCATGCCGGCCCCATATTAGCAGCGCTCCTGCCGGCCGCCTCGATTTCGCGGATCGCGTGCGATGGTGGCGCCGGGGCGCAAGTTCCGGTGTTCGAATGGGTTAGGTTACGCCCTCCGTTTGTTGAAATACTTTTCTCATGTTGTGAACGGCGCCTTCGGCCGGTGTCTGCTACACTAGGAATCGTTCTGTAGATGCTGATTCCAAGGGAATTTGTAGCATACATCGCTCGCCAACTCGTCAAAAAGCTGAGCCCTACCCACATCGAAACCTCAGACGCGCAGGCCGCCTCGGAAGTAATCTCGACAGTCATGACCGAAGAGCTCGAGGTGGAGGACCGCCTGAACGACGAGGTTCGCGACATCCTGAGCCAGTACGCGGATTACATGCGCCGCGAGAACGTCAGCTACCAGGAGATGTTCCGGCGCATCAAGAACATGCTGATCACCCAACGCAAGGTGATCCGCGCGGCCGGCCGCGATACGGGCGACCAGATGAAACTCTCGCGCGACAAGATCAACGACATGTCGCACAAGATCGTCCCCGCGCTGCGGAAGGCCCGCTCCGTCCGCCTGAAGAAGCAGCCGAACGAAGTGCGGCTCGAGATCGTCCGCGAGATGACTGAGATCCTCCAGACCGAGGAGAAGGTCGATCGCGCGGCCCGAGACAAGATCCGCTCCCAGAAGCGCGACATCCCCGAAGGCAGCGAGGAGTGGGACCTGCTGCTCCGCCGCTACTACGCCGAGGAACTCAAGAAGCTCGGCATTGATCTCGCCCGATGAACCCCTCACATTCCGAACGCCCCGCGGTTGTCGTTGCCGGCAGCCTGAACATGGATTTTGTCGTTACGGTCGGCCACCTGCCCGCTCCCGGAGAGACGGTGCTCGGCCGCAATTTCCAGATGATCCCTGGAGGCAAGGGGGCCAACCAGGCGTGTGCCGCGGGTAAACTGGGCGCCCCTCGCGTGGCGGTCCGTATGGCCGGAAGGGTCGGCTACGACCTGTTCGCTGACCACCTGAAGGCCAGCCTTTCGGCCGCGGGCGTGGACGTGAGCGCCGTCTGCGCGACCAAGGCGCAACCGACGGGAGTCGCGCTGATCTGGGTGGATTCGGCCGGACAGAACTCGATCGTCGTTGCCTCGGGCGCCAACCACGAGTTCGCGGCGGCGGATGTGGAGTCGCTGCGCCGAACGATTCGGGGCGCGCGCTTTGTGCTGTTTCAGCTCGAAACTCCGCTGGACACGGTTGCCGCGACCCTGGCGCTGGCACGTCAGGAGGGCGCCGGGACGATTCTGGACCCCGCTCCCGCGCAACCGCTTCCCCCGGCAATGCTCGAGCAAGTGGATATTCTGACGCCGAACGAGAGCGAGGCGCTGATGCTGCTCGGACGTCCGGCGGCGCGTGTCGCGCCGTCCGACGCTCCCGCGCTCGCCCGCGCACTGCGCGAACTGGGCGCCACGAAGGTTGTGCTCAAGCTCGGCGACCAGGGGTGCTTCTACGACGATGGCGAACGGCAGATACACTCGCCGGGCTTTGCGGTAGAGGTGCGTGATTCCACGGCGGCCGGCGATACGTTCAATGCGGGGCTGGCTATCGCACTTGCGGAAGGCCAGCAGATTGAGCGGGCGCTGCGGTTCGCCAATGCCGCCGCGGCGATCTCGGTGACGCGCCTCGGAGCGCAGGCATCCATTCCGACACGCGCGGAAGTGGATGCGTTCCTGGCGGCACGGTAAGAGGCGATGCTGTGCGTCGCGGACCTGTATCAGGGCGTGGCTTTAGCCATGGCGTAGCGTCGTGAGAAGGCCCGGGCTCTAGCCCCTGTCTGCGGCATACCCGGGGGCTAAAGCCCGTGGCTTGGCAAGGGCTTGCGGCACGGCTGAAGCCGTGCCCTGATACGAGGCCTAATCCACGGACTTCCACTTGCCTGAAGCGGTCAGCAACTGAGCTTCACTATGGTCTCGATGTGGTAGGTCTGCGGGAACAAATCGATTACCGTCATTTTGTCCATGCGGTAGCCCCCTCCGATCAGGGCGCCGAGATCGCGGGCCAGCGTTGCCGGGTCGCACGCTACGATCGCGAGCTTTCCGGGGCGCAGCCGCAGCAGTTCCTGCACAACGCGTTTGCCGAGTCCGGATCGCGGCGGGTCGGCGAGCACCAAATCCGGCGCCTGGGCGAGGGCTTCCATATAATCTTCTGCCGATTGCCGCGTTGTCTCGACGGCAACCGAGGCGCGAGCGGCGTTGTACTCCAGGTCGCCGGCCGCGCTGGCTGACGACTCGACCCCGGTCACTGTTCGGAACCGACGGGCCAGCGGCAGCGAGAACAGGCCCACGCCTGCGTATAGGTCCACGGCTGCGTCGCCTTCCTCGCCGTCAAGTGCCAGATCGGCCATCTGCCCGACGAGGAACCGGTTCACCTGGAAGAACGAGCGGCGGCGCACGCGGAACACATCGCCGCCCACGGCGTAATCCAGTTCGCCGGACGTGTAGCCGGGGATGGCTTCAGCGCACCACTCGAAAAACCGCCGCGCCACGGGCCGCTCAGTCTCGACCACGTTCAGTTGGACTTCGGATTCGTTGGTGAACAGCTCAATCGAACGCACGAAACGCGGAAAGCGGGCGTCGTGCAGCATGCCGCGGAGCGCGGCGAGCGCTTCATTGATCTTTGGAGACGAGATGGGGCATCGATCCACCGGCACCAGCTCATGCGAACCGTAAGCAAAGTAACCGATCTCGCCGTCCGCAATGTGCAGTTGCGTCCGGTTGCGGTAATGCCAGGGCTCTCCGCTCACGATGCCGATCTCTTCGGGAGCTTGCAGCTTCCCCACTCGCGCCAGCACCTCACGCACGATCTCGCGCTTCTGTTCGAGTTGCACTTCATACGCCGCATGCTGATATTGGCACCCGCCGCAGCGGTAGAAAAACGGACAGGGCGCCTCGACGCGGCCCGGCGCCGGCGTGACCACTTCCTCAAGCGCCGCTTGGAGCAGTCCGGGTTTTTCCGCCTCGATGCGGACACGCGCCGTCTCGCCGGGGAGCACAAACGGCGCCAGCACCACCCGGCCGTTCAACCTTCCGAGGCCCTGCCCGCCGTACACCAGCTTCTCAATTGATATGGTTTCGGGTTCGTTCATCACGGTACGATAGAAATTTACCTTTACTAGCATGAAACCACGAGTCTTCTCCGGAATGCAGCCCTCGGGCAACCTTCACATCGGTAACTTCCTGGGCGCGCTCAAGAATTGGGTCCGCATTCAATCGGATTATGAGACGATTTTCTGCATCGTGGACCTGCACGCGATCACGGTTCACCAGAACCCGGACGAACTGCGCGCGAAGATCCGCGAGCTGGCCGCGCTGTACCTGGCCGCGGGCATCGACCCGAAGCAGAGCGCGATCATGGTGCAGTCTTCCGTGCCCGCGCACGCCGAACTGGCCTGGATGCTCACCTGCGTCACGCCGATCGGCTGGCTGCAGCGGATGACGCAGTTTAAAGCCAAAGCCGCCGAGCAGGAAACGGTTGGCGACGGGCTGCTGCAATATCCCGTGCTGATGGCGGCCGACATCCTGCTCTACCAGGCCGCAATCGTGCCGGTCGGAGAGGACCAGTCGCAGCATCTCGAACTCACACGAGATGTCGCGCAGCGCTTCAACTCGCTGTACGGCGACACGTTCGTGATGCCCGAAACCAGCCTGCCGAGCGTGGGCGCGCGCGTCATGGGGCTCGACGATCCGACGAAGAAAATGAGCAAATCCGCCACGGGCAGCGGCCACGCCGTCGCGCTTCTCGATCCGCCCGCGACCATCCGCAAGAAGATCATGCGCGCCACCACGGACTCGGCGCCCGCCGTGGATTTCAACGTGCTCAGCCCCGGCGTGGACAACCTGCTCGGCATTTACCAGGCTTTCAGCGGGTGGAACGCCGAACAGATGCGCGCGCACTTTGCCGGCATGCGTTACGGCGATCTGAAAAAGCAGGTGGCCGAGATGGTTGTCGCGAACATCGAGCCGCTGCAGAAGCGCTACAACGAGATCGTCTCGGAGAAGAGCTATGTGGATGGCGTGCTGCGGGAGGGCGCGGCCCGCGTCGCGCCGGTTGCGAACGCGACCGTCGAGTTGGTGAAGCGGCGCATGGGCCTCCACACGCAGTGCTGAGATGGGGCGCGCCGGCGTATCCCTGTCCACATACTGGCGGCTTGTCCGCCTCAACCGCAATTACCGCAGGCTGTGGCTCGCGCAGATTGTCAGTGAACTCGGCGACTGGCTCTGCACCGTCGCCATCTACACGCTGCTGCTGGAGCTGACCCACAGCGCGAAGGCGGTCGCGCTGGCTGCTGTGCTTCAGGTGCTGCCGCAGTTCTTCGTCGCGCCGGCCGCGGGCGTGGTGAACGACCGGCTGAGCCGCAAGCGGGTGATGATTGCGACGGATCTGGCGCGCGCCGGGATCGTGCTCGGCATGCTGTTCGTCAGCCGCGCGCAGATAGTGTGGCTGATCTACGTCCTGCTGCTGCTTGAAACGACGATGTGGGCGTTCTTCGAGCCGGGGCGTAGCTCGGTCATTCCCAATATCGTCGAAGGCAAAGACCTTGTCGCCGCCAACGGACTTGGGTCTATGACGTGGTCGCTCAATCTGGCGCTGGGAGCGGGGCTGGGCGGCGCGGTGGCGGCCATCTTCGGGCGGGACGCGGTTTTTATCCTGAACTCGCTTTCGTTCATTCTGTCGGCGTTGCTGCTGCGCGGCATGCAGTTCTCCGAACCGCACCTGGCCGGCGCGGCGCCCACGCGCGCCCGCGATCTCGTGGACTTCTCCCCGATTGCCGAGGGCGTGCGATACGTGGCGCGCAACAAGCCGATACTCGCGCTGCTACTGGTCAAGGCGGGTCTCGGCTTTCTCGGCATCCACGCGGTGCTGCTGCCGATTTTCGGCGAGCGCATCTTCCCGGTGAAGATGGCCGATATGCAGCGGGGAGCGATGCTCGGTATGAGCGTGCTCATGAGCGCCCGCGGCGTCGGCGCGCTGCTCGGGCCGGTTATCGGCGGCTACTGGGCCGGACAGCGCCGTCATCTGCTGCGGCTCGGAATACTGATCGGCTTCCTTGTTTCGGGCGTCGGGTACCTGGGTCTGGCCGCCGCGCCCTCGCTCGGGCTTGCGACCCTGGCTGTCGTATTCGCGCACGGGGGCACGTCGATCGTCTGGGTGTTCTCCACCACGCTGCTCCAGTTCCAGACGGATGACAGGTACCGGGGCCGCGTGTTCTCCGCCGATTTCGCATTCATGGTGGTGACGATGTCGATAGCAAGCTATACAGCCGGAGCGGCCGCGGACTGGGGTGTTCCCGTGCGAGCCCTGGCCTTCTGCGCCGGCTTGTTCGCGCTCGTGCCGGCCATCGCATGGATCTTCGGAATGCGGCTGTGGAAGGGCGACCGCGGCCTCATCACGGACAGCGATGCCATGCGTCGCTGACCCGTATCTGAAGGAAGCCGTCCTCAGCCGCAAGGATGAAATGGGGCACGGGCCTTGTATCAGGGCACGGCTTCAGCCGTGCCGCAAGCCCTTGCCAAGCCACGGGCTTCAGCCCCTGGGTATGTGCCCAACAGGGGCTAAAGCCCGAGCCTTCTCATGACGTTACGGCACGGCTGAAGCCGTGCCCTGATACGATTCCACTATTCGCGCAGGGTTGTAATTCGCGAGAACCCTTCGGCAAAGGTGGGCGGCACGAGCTTGAGCGCCATTCGCTCGAGCGCTTCCTCGGGCACCACGCGGTTGCGGCGGCGGTTGCGCTCCCGGCAGACGTCCAGGGGCACGTCGAAAAACACCGCATCGACCTCGCAACCGTACAGCTCGCCCATGCGAATATACGGGCGCCGCTCGCGCGGAGTAAGGTGCGTGGCGTCAACGTACGTGACCGGGCGGCCGATCTCCAGGCGTTCCTTCACCAGAAATCTCAGCAGCCGAAACACGCGATAGTGGATGCTCTGGTCGGTGGGATCGTCGGCAAGCAGGCCGCGCACCGAATCCGAGGAAAGCGCCGTCCCATTCATCTTCTCAACCCACGTGGATTTGCCGGAGCCGGGCAGACCCACCAGCACGACGAGGCGGCACGGACAGCCCTGCATCACACCACCGCGACGGCCTTCGCCTTCAGCGCCTTGATGCGGTCGCGCATCCCGGCCGCCTTCTCGAACTCGAACTTCCTGGCCGCCTCGCGCATCTTCTCTTCGAGTTCGCTGATGTACCGCCCCATCTGCTCCGGCGGGACCTCGCCCCGCTCTTCTTCTTCGACCGGCACCGTGACGTAATCCGCCTCGGCGATCGCCACCAGGCTCATGTCGATCGGCTTCACGATCGATTGCGGAGTGATGTTGTTCTCCTCGTTGTACTCCTGCTGGATCTTGCGCCGGCGGGTGGTTTCGCCGATGGCCGACCTCATGCTGTCCGTCATCACATCGGCGTAGAGCACCGCTTTCCCATTGATGTTGCGGGCCGCGCGCCCGATGGTCTGGATGAGCGAACCCGCCGACCGCAGGAATCCTTCCTTATCAGCATCGAGAATCGCGACGAGCGAAACCTCGGGCAGGTCGAGTCCTTCCCGCAGCAGGTTCACGCCGATCAGCACGTCGATTTCACCGCGCCGCAGATTGCGCAGGATCTTCACGCGGTCGAGCGTGGAGACCTCCGAGTGCAGATACTGGCACTTCACGCCGACCTCGGAGTAGTATTCCGCCAGGTCCTCGGCCATGCGCTTAGTGAGCGTGGTGACCAGCACGCGCTCGCCGCCCTCCACGCGCTTGCGGATCTCGTTCAGGAGGTCATCAACCTGGCCCTTCACCGGCCGGACCTCCACTTCGGGATCCACCAATCCTGTCGGGCGGATCACCTGCTCCACGACGACTCCGGCGGATTTGGTCAGCTCGTACGGCCCGGGAGTCGCCGAAACGTAGACCAACTGGGGGACGCGATTCTCGAATTCCTCGAACGTGAGCGGCCGGTTATCGAGCGCACTGGGCAGGCGGAAACCGAAGGACACGAGGTTTTCTTTGCGCGAGCGGTCGCCGTGGTACATGCCGTGCAACTGTGGAATGGTCTGATGGCTCTCATCGATGACGATCAGCGCGTCGTGCGGCAGGTAATCGAGGAGCGTCGGCGGTGCTTCCCCCGGCAGGCGCCCGGAGAAGTGACGCGAGTAGTTCTCGATGCCGTGGCAGTAGCCGATCTGCCGGATCATCTCCAGGTCGAACATAGTGCGCTGGTACAGCCGCTGCGCTTCCACCAGTTTGCCCGATTTCTCCAGTTCCTTGTGCCACCATTGCAGCTCGTTTTCGATGGATTGCAGCGCCTGCTCGCGCGTCTCCTCGCTCATGACGTAGTGAGTCTTGGGGTAGACCGGCAGGCGCAAGTAGGTCTGCCGCACCTGCCCGAGCAGCGGATCGATCTGCGATAAGCTCTCGATCTCGTCGCCCCAGAGTTCGATGCGGTAGGCGTAGTCGTCGTAGGTGGGGAATACCTCGATGACGTCGCCGCGCACGCGGAACGTTCCGCGGCGGAAATCCTGGTCGTTGCGTTCGTACAGGATTTCGACGAGCCGCTGCAGGATCTGCTGCCGCGAGACTTTCTGCCCCTTTTCGAGCATCAGCAGCATGCCGTAGTAGGCTTCCGGCGATCCGAGGCCATAGATGCAGCTCACGCTGGCCACGATGACGCAATCCCGGCGCTCGAACAGAGAACGCGTGGCCGAAAGCCGCAGTTTGTCGAGTTCGTCGTTGATGGTGGCTTCTTTTTCTATGTAGACGTCGGCCGCGGGAATGTAGGCTTCCGGCTGGTAATAATCGTAGTAGCTGACGAAGTACTCTACGGCATTTGACGGGAAAAACGTCTTGAATTCCTGGTACAACTGCGCAGCGAGGGTCTTGTTGTGCGCCATCACGAGCGTCGGGCGCTCCACGTTCTCGATGACCTTGGCCATGGTGAACGTCTTTCCCGATCCGGTGACACCCAGCAAAACCTGGTGCTGTTCCGCGTCGTTGACCCCTCTGACCAACTGTTCGATGGCCGCTTCCTGGTCGCCACGCGGGCGATAGTCGACGGCAATTCGAAACCCCATATTCACCAGTATATGGGACGGACATTGCGGAATGCCCGCGGAAAATGCCCCTGCTTTTCGACAGGTAGTGGAGTATTCTTAACCAATGGCGAAAGTTGCGATCGGTGCCGGGCTGCTGCTCGCCGCAGCGGCGCTCGGCGCGCCCGGTCCTCGTCTGGCGGACGCACCCAAGCCCACAGTTGCCGATGCAGTGAAAGACCGGTTTGTGCCAGCTCCGTATGACACGCAGAAGATCCGCGGTCTGCTGGGTGAGAGAATGCGCGTCAACCTGGAAGGCCGGCTCCTGCGGGTGAACGAGGCCGCTCTGGTCGCCGGCTTTCGCAAGCGTCCCGGGAGCCATCCGTGGATCGGCGAGCACATCGGCAAGTTCCTCGATGCGGCCGCCCATACCTGGGCGTACACCGGCGACCCGCGGCTGAAAACCATGATGGATCGCATGGCCCACGCGCTGATCGCCGCCCAATTGCCCGACGGATATTTGGGTACTTATGCCGATGACCAGCGCTGGACGAGTTGGGACGTCTGGGTCCACAAGTATGACCTCATCGGTCTGCTGAGTTACTACGAAGTCACGGGATACCAGCCGGCTCTCGATGCCTCGAAGAAGATTGGCGACCTGCTCGTCCACACGTTCGGCGACAACCCCGGCCAGCGCGACATCATCAAATCGGGGACGCACGCCGGGATGGCCGCCACCAGCGTCCTCGAGCCGGTCGCGATGCTGTACCGCTACACCGGCGATCAGCGCTACCTCGATTTCGCGCGCTACGTGGTCCGTTCGTACGACAAGCCGGATGGTCCGAAGATCATCGCCTCGCTGCTCTCCAGCGGAAACGTGTACAAGACCGCGAACGCCAAGGCCTATGAGATGATGTCGAACCTCGCCGGCCTCGTCGATCTATACCGCCTCACAGGCGAGGACACGTTTCTCAAACCTGCGGTGGCCGCCTGGAAGGACATAGCAACCAACCGCCTCTACATCACCGGGACAACCAGCGCGGGCGAGCATTTCCAGGACGATCAGGAGCTCCCGGGCGAAGAGTCCGCCAATGTGGGCGAAGGCTGCGCAACGGTTACCTGGCTCCAACTCGGCTGGCAGTTGCTGCGCGTGACGGGCGAGCCGCAATATGCCGAGGAACTGGAACGCACCGTCTTCAACCAACTCCTGGGCGCGCAGGACCCGCGCAACGGCAACATCTGTTACTTCACGCCGCTGGTGGGTAAGAAGAACCCCGGCCCGGGCATCAGTTGCTGCGTATCGAGCGAGCCGCGCGGCATCGCGCTGATCCCGCAACTTGCGTGGGGAATGCGCGAGGACGGTCCGGCCGTGTTGCTCTATGCGCCCGGCGAGGCCACAATCCGCGTCCGGCAGGGCGTCGAGGTCACCCTGCAATCCGACACACGGTTCCCCGCGGACGGCGCAGTGACCCTGACCGTTCGGCCGCAGCGCGCGGCCAGGTTTCCTCTTTACCTGCGCGTTCCTGCGTGGTCGACCTCCTTTTCGGCGATGGTGAGCGGCACGCCGCACACCGGAAAGCCAGGTCAATTCCTGAAGATCGAACGCACATGGCAGCCGGGAGATATCGTATCCATTCGAATGGATTTGCCGGTGCGCATCGTGCCGGGCGGCAAGAGCTATGGGGACTATGTAGCCATCGTGCGCGGGCCGCAGGTGCTTGCGCTCGAAGCCTCGCTCAATCCGGAGGTCCAATATCCGCATCGTGCGGCGCCGAGATCGCTCGATCCGGCCGCGCTGGCGTTCGGCGAGACTCGGGCCGCGAACTGGAATCAGGTCTACTCCATCGCGGGAGTTGTGAGTGGAAAGCCGCAGACACTGAAACTGGCGCCGTTTGCGGACGCACGGAACTACCGTGTCTGGCTGGTCCGGCCGGATCGCATGAGCGTCGGGCAGGTGGCCGTCACCGCATTCGGAAAGGAAAGCTGGTCGCGTGAAGGCACGGAGTACGGCTCCATTTGCGACGAACGCCCGGACACGCACCGCAATACGTTCACTTCGCGTCCGGCGAAGCTGGACTGGTATGCGGTAGAGATCGAGAGGCCGGCCCAAATCGCGCGCGTAGTGTACCGGCACGGCAAGGTTTTCGCCAACGGAGGCTGGTTCGATGCGTCCGAAGGTAAGCCGCAGATCCAGGTGAAGCGCGCGAAGGGCGGAGGTTGGGAAACCGTGGCAACGCTCGACACCTACCCGAACACGAACGCAACTCACACGCCGGGCCTGCGCGACGGCGAACCGTTTTCGGTGAAGCTGAAGGAGCCTCTGCAGGCGGTGGGCATTCGCATCCTGGGGCGCCCCGGCCAATTGTTTTCGAGTTGCGCCGAACTGGCGGGCTACGCGAGGTAGGGTACGCCGCCTACGAAGCGGCCGCACCAACCCGGCTGCACACCTCTTCGTAATAGCGCTCGTACTGCGGGATGATCAGCGAAGTGCAAAACTCTGTCTCCGCCTTGCGCCGGGCCGCGCCGGATACCCGCCGATAGAGGTCTTCGTCCGTCAGCAGTTCCACCACCCGCGCGGCGTGGGCGGCGACGTCACCCTCTTTCTCGAGGAAGCCCTCCACACCGTGGGTTACCAACTCCGGAAGTCCGCCGACGCGGGTCGCAACCGGTGGAAGTCCGCATGCCATGCCTTCCAGCGCGGCGAGGCCGAACGACTCCATCTCGCTGGGCAGCAGCAGGACGTGCGCGAGTGGGAGCAGCCGCTCCACGTGGCCCTGCTTGCCCATGAAAGTCACGTGGCTCTCCAGGCCAAGGTCGCGGGCGAGGTGCTCGGCCGGGCACCGGTCCGGGCCGTCGCCTACCATCAGCAGATGCGCGGGGGTGTGCTGCCGCACTTCCCGAAGGACTCGGATGCAATCCAGCACGCGCTTCACGGGCCGGAAATTCGAGAGGTGGATGAGCACCTTCTCTCCCTCGGGTGCCAGGCCGGAGTTGTGCCGCCGCTCCGGATCGGGCTGGTAGGTTTCGCAGTTCACGAAATTCTTGATGACGCGGATGTCGCTCGACACGCCGAAGAAGTCCGCCGTGGTGGAGCGGAGGTAATCGCTGATCGCCGTCACGCCATCGGATTCCTCGATTGAAAACTTCGTAATCGGGAAGTACGAACGGTCGGCGCCCACCAGCGTGATGTCGGTGCCGTGCAGGGTGGTGATGAACGGCAGCCGGCGATGTTCCCGCGCCAGCATCTGGCGCGCGAGCAGCGCCGAAATCGAGTGAGGGATGGCATAGTGAACGTGCAGCAGGTCGAGCGAATACTGAGACGCGACGTCGGCCATCCGCGAGGCCAGCGCCAGCGAGTAGGGCGGGTATTGAAACAACGGATACGTTGAGACCTCGACCTCGTGGTAATGGATTCGCGGGATGCCCGGATCGAGCCGTATGGGATTCGCGTACGAGATGAAGTGGACCTCGTGGCCGCGGTTGGCCAGTTCCAGCCCGAGTTCGGTAGCGACGATGCCGCTGCCGCCGTAAGTGGGATAGCAGGTTATGCCGACTTTCACTCGATCCAGGGTAACACCGGCGGCCGGGTTGCGCGCCTGCGGGTCACGGGGTTCCAATGAAAGGGTGAGAGCAGCAGCTCCGGTCTTGGGTGTTGGCGCTCGCGCCCTTGGTCCAGGCGAGGCCGGGAACTTACCGCAGTTTCGCCAGCCTCGACACTGTTCCAGCCTGGGCCGTTGGCACGGTGGAGCAGGTGGTTAAGCTCGGGGAAGTCCCTGCGGCCGAGAGGCGTTTTTCATTGGCGGAACGCCGTTTCAAGGCTCGCGTTCTCGTGCATAGGGTCATGTTCGGCGGCGCGAACCGGCCGTTCGAATCCGGCACGCGCATCAGTGTCCACTACAGGAATCCCGAGGAGCGCCTGCCGGGCGGCGGTGGCGGCATCACCGGCCCGGCGGTAGTCCTTGATCTCCGTAAGGGGCAGACGGCTCTCCTTCCGCTGATTCGGGAAAAGGGGTTGTGGACGGTCCGGTTTGACCCGCCATGGCAGCCGGTGGCGCCCGCGCTGGCGGCCGAGCCGGGCTTTGCCGGCCCGCCCCGGACCGGGCAGGAGTTCGTGTTTCGTGAACTCGCCAACATCCTTGCCCATGGCGATGCGCGGCAGAGAAGCGGGGCGGCGGCCTACTTGAGAGCGTTCGCGGGTGACGTCCCAAACGAGTTTCCGCATCTTCTTGCCAGCGCCTTCGGGAGAGACGACAACGTCTGGCTGGAGGCTGGCTGCGCGTTTCTCGGCGTCCTCGGCGCGCCACGGACTAGTGCCGAACTCGTGTACGGCGAAGCCTCTCCTCCTTTCCACAGCGTCCGCCAGCTCGTCACTTGGATCCTATGGAAGGGAGACCGCCGTGATTACCCCAACCGCCTCATTCGCTGCCTGCTCCGCAACTCCGGAGCCTACGCGTGGGGCGCCGCCGTCACGCTGACGGATTTCAAAGACTCCACCGTGCTGATTGACGGGTTGAACGCGGCACTACGCCGCGAGAAGCCAGGGTCCATGATGATCGCTTGGTTAGTCGTGAGGGCGGGACAACGCGCCGTCCTGCCCGAAGCGGCGAAGCTGGCGCTAAAGATCGTCAACCGGACCGGTCCCGTCACTACCGAACTGCAGCCTGCGGCCCAACTGGTTGCAGAGTATGGTGACGACACCCAGTTTGAAGCCCTAGTCTCAACGCTCGTGCGATTCAAACAGGAGAACGAAGACCACTACCGCGCATTGTGGGGCGCGGCGGGCTATGGCCAGACTCCTCGCCATTTGCGGCTGGCTGCCGTGCTGATAGACGACCGGCGCTTCGGCTTCGGCACTTCTCGCTATTGCGATATTGCGGCCGGCGTGATCCAGATGGTTTCCGGGGTGAAGTTCATCGCGTCGCAAGAGACGCCGATCCAGGAACGCGACAGAGCCGTCGCCCGCGCGGCAGCCTGGCTCAAAGCGCACCTTGCCGGCGCGCGCTAATAGCCGAGCCGCTTGTCCACCACGTTGCGCAGCGGTTCCCCATTGCGGAAGCGCTCGAAGTTGTCCAGAAAGACTTCCATCGATTGCGCCATCCAGCCGGTAGTGTGGTCCGCGCAGTGGGGCGAGAGCAACACGTTGTCCAGGCGGTAAAACGGATGCCCCGCGGGCAGCGGTTCCTGCTCGAATACGTCCAGGGCGGCCCCGCAGATGCGGCGCTCTTCGAGAGCGCAAATGAGCGCGCGCTCATCGGCGACCGGGCCGCGTCCGACATTGATCAGCACCGCACTTTGCTTCATCGCCGCGATCTCCGGTTCCGCGATCAACCCGCGCGTCCGGGCGGTGAGCGGAGCGGATAGCACTACGTAATCGGACTCCGCCAACATCTCCTTCACCGAGTCAGGCGCGTACACGCGTTCGAGCAAGGGATCGCTCCCGCACAACTCGGGCCGGCGGCGCAGAGCCAGGATGCGCATCCCGAGGCCGTGGGCGCGTTCGGCCACCGCGCGGCCGATATCGCCGTAGCCGATGATGCCCAGCGTCTTGCCCCGAACGCCTTCGACGTCGAACGGGGCCCAGACTCCCGCCTCCTGGGACCGCACCATGCGTCTGAGGTCCTTCGCGAAGAACAGAATCGCAGCCACGGCGAACTCGCCCAGTGCCCAACTGAAGGCCCCGCGCGCGTTGGTCAGCGGAACCGGGCTCTCCACCAACTCCGCGAACAGCAGCGTATCCACACCTACCGAACTCGCATGCACCCAGCGCACGCGGGGCGCCATCTTCCAGACCTGTTGAAGCAGTTCGCGGCCGGTGAACCATACGAGGATTGCGTCCGCATCCTCCGCGGCGGATTCAAATGCCTCGGGACGGTTTCCCGCGACGGCGCGCGTGCCGGGCGGCAAGCGTTCGAGCATCGCCAACTGGGGATCTTCCGGAGACGAAAGCACAAGCAGGGTAACAGGTTTCATGGAGTCCGAAAACTCTAATATAAGGGAAGATGCGCATGCGGATCATCGTGGGCTCGGCGGCGGCTCTCGTTCTCGCGTCGATCTATGCCGCACCGCTGTTCCCCGCGTCTTACCTGGCCTTCGGCGCGGTATGCCATCAGGCTCCCGAGCGATGCTTCGCCTGGCTCGGGCGGCCGTTGCCGGTCTGCGCCCGTTGCCTGGCCCTGTACACGGGCGTGCTTCTGGCGGCGCTCGGTCCCGCCTGGCGGCCTCATGTCCGCCTGCTGGCGCTGTTCGCGATTCTGAACGCGGTGGACTGGCTGTTCGGTCTAGCGACCAACGAAACCCGATTTCTGCTCGCATTTCCGCTATTCTGGCTTTCCGCATCGTACTTACTTGCGCTTGCTTCGCGGGAGCGCGCTGCGTCAAACTGAACGTGTGCCTGATTTTTGCACCTGCGGTGCACAGCTTCCGCCCGATGCTCGCTTCTGCCACAAGTGTGGCAAGCCTCAGCGTGAAGAGGTGCTGATCGAAGAGCCGGAAACTCCTCCACCCGCGCCTGAGCCGCTCCCGGCCGCGCCGCCCGCTTTCGCGCCAATCGACTTTCGGAACGGAATGGCGGTTCGAGTCGGCTTTCTGACGGCGATGCTCGCGAGCTTGCTGAACGCCATGCTGGTATACGCGTGCCCGTTGTGGCTGGTGTCGGCGGGTTTCGTGTGCGTGTATGTGTATCAGCGCCGCACAGGGCAGTCGCTGACGGTCGGAAACGGAGCCCGCATGGGCTGGATCACAGGGCTGTTCAGCTTCGTCATCTTCACGGTGCTGTTCACGCTCAGTTTCGTCGCACAGGTGCGCAGCGGGGAACTGCTGAAGAATCTCGGGGACGTGCCATTCTTGCAGGGCAGCGCCGGGCAATTGCGGGAATTGTTCTCAAATCCGGTGTACCTGGCGTTTAACATGCTGCTCAGCCTGGCGATCTTGTTCGTCGTGTTTACCAGTCTCTCGATTGCCGGGGGAGCTCTGGGAGCGAAGCTGCTGGGCAGGACGCGTCCGGCGGCGTGAGGCGGAGAACCCGGTGGATTCTCATCCCGGGCGGCGGATCGATCCACATGGCACCCCAGGGGACGGAATGCCGGGCAATTCCAAGTGCCATGCTGAGCACCAGCACGGCGACAATGTCCGGGTTGTGCCTGAGTTCATCGAGCAGTGCCCGCATCGGAACCTCCTATCCACTAAACGCTCGAGGCTGGGAATCGAAACATGTTTTCTGTACGCAAATTGCGTGCCAATACGGCTTCGATTTATCAAGGCATTACGGTTCTGAGTACGTTCGAAACTGTCCGATTTCGGGACGGGACTGTATGGAACCGGACAGGAACGGCCTGTTCGGATAGTGATATCCTTCTTGTTCGCATGGGACAGCACGAGCACAAGCGGGTTCTGCGCCGCGGAGCACGCTTTTGGAACCAATGGAGACTCGAAAACCCCGAGGTGATTCCCGAGCTCAGCTTCTGCGTTATTGAAGGAAGCGATCTCTCGGGCGCCGATCTGAGCGGTGCGGATCTGTACTGTGCCTGGCTTCAGGGAGTGAACCTCTCCGGAGCCGATCTCAGCGGCGCCGATCTCAATGGCGCGGGCCTCGCCGGGGCCGATGTCACCAATACAGACCTGAGCGGCGCGTTGAATCTCACGCAAGCCCAGGTCAACGAAGCGCAAGGCAGCGAGGACACTAAACTGCCGGAAGGGCTCAGGCGGCCCGAGCACTGGGGGGTGACGCAGACAGTCGGACAATAGCCCAAGGCGGGGGACGGCGCTTTTTGAGATAATCCCTCTTGGTCGGGTATGAAGCGCACTTTGGCAGGAGTTCTCGGGCTGCTAGTTGCCGCCGGCGCCGGCGGATGCCGGAAGCATGGGCAGGCCCCGCCCATAGCTCCTTTGACCGGACCCATGTATACCTGGCCTGCGGACGCCAGGACGGTGCCGGCCGGGACTCTCGTCGTGATCCGGACGTTTCGGCCGATAAACTCCGGCGGCGGGGCGAACCAGCGGGTCTTTCCGGCCCTGATCACCCGTGACATTCCGAACGCTTCCGGGAAGCCGATCATCTTCGGAGGCTCGCCCGCGAGCGTATCCTTGCTGACGAACCCGGCAGGCGGATACCGCCTCGGGCTGCACTCAGTTGTGGCGGGCTCGAACACCTACCTTGCCGTGCCTGGAGGGGCGAATGTCCAGGCGGGAATTGCGGAACGCGGCGCTCCCCTTGGCAGCCTCATCGACCAGGTTCCCGCCGGCGACGGCATGCCCGAAGCCGGCGCGGTAATCGCCGTCGAGGGCCCCCAGATCTCCGTTCCGGCAGACATGCTGCTTTTCTTCCGCCTCCAGCAACCGCTCAGGCTCGAGTAGCCAGCCTCGCTCGCGGCCCTGTGTTACCACAGAAAGAAGAGGGGATTATGCTTGGATCCGTTCGGGCCTTTTCCATTTCGCTGCTGATCGCCTCGGCAGCCGGGGCACAGGATATGCGTCTTAAAATCGACCGCGGCCAATCGTACATCGTCGCCACCACGCGCAAGGGCGGTTTCCTGAGCGCTTTCGGCGCGGGGCACGAGCACGGCGTCCTCGCCACGGAGTGGTCCGTTGAAGCCTGCATGGATCCCGGGGCGATCAGTGCTTCACGCGCGGCCGTCGTCATCCCAACGGCTTCGCTGCGCATTGACACGCCGCGCGCCAGGGAACTTGCCGGCCTTCAATCCGCCGGCCCCAAGCCCAGTGATGTGGCTACCATCCAGGAGAAGATGCTCGGGCCGAACGTTCTGGCCGCCGCGAGTTATCCTCGCATCGGCTTCCAGGTCACGGAGGTGCGGCGGAACGGAGAAAGCGGGCTGGCGCTGAAAGGACCGCTGACGATCCGCGGCGTGACGCACAACATCTCCGTACCGGTGAGCATATCGGCACCCGGCACGGGAACGTACCGGTTCGAGGGGAAGTTCCAGGTGAAGCAGACCGATTACGGCATGACGCCGGAATCCATCGCCGGCGCGGTAACCGTAAAGGATCAGGTCGATGTTCATTTCGTGATCGTCGCCGCAGCGGCGGGTCCGTGCAGGTAAAATGAACCCGTGATGACGGCTGCCATGAAAACGTGTGCTCTGCTTCTACTGCTCTCCGCCTCACTGTTCGCCTCCGGCAACGTGCTGATCGTAGCGGACGAGTTTCCCGCCATGCAGACGCTCGCGGCGCGCCTGAAGACCGGCGCCGGAGCTGACAGCACCATCGTGAAGCAGACGGAGATGCCCCGCGATATCTCGCCCTACGCCGCCGTGATCGTCTATATCCACCGGGAAATCGGCGAACCCGCGGAAAGGGCGTTCATCGACTACGCGGAGCGCGGCGGCAAGCTGATCCTGCTCCATCATTCCATAAGCTCAGGAAAGCGCCCGAACCGCTATTGGTTTCCTTTCCTGGGGGTTTCGCTGCCATTGGGCGACCTGAGCGGCGGCTACAAGTTCTTCGAGGGAACGGAAATGGAGATCGTCAACCTGGCCCCGGACAACTCCATCACCACCCGGCAGGTGACGTACGGCGAGAAGATCCCGTACCGGGGACAGGAGCTACCCGGCTTCGAATTGCGTGACACGGAGGTTTATTTGAATCACGTTTTCGAGGGCGACCGGACGATCCTGCTCGGGTTGAGGTTCCGCGAGCCGAAGTCCGGCGCTACTTACATGCAGGACACCGCCGGCTGGTACAAGCGAGCCGGGAAAGGCATGGTGATGTACTTCATGCCCGGGCACAGCGTGGCGGAGTTCGAGAACCCCGCCTACGCTCAGATTCTGGTGAACGCGGTCCGCTTCAAACCGTGAGTTGGCGCTCTTTCTAGCCGGCCGGCTCTTCGTTGCCGATATCCCACATAGCCTCGAGATCGCGCTGGCTGTACGCGCGGAACGCGATCAGAGTGTTTGTGGATTCGATCCCCGCTATCTTCTGGATGCGCCCGGCAACCAGGTCCTGCAATTCCTCATGGTGGCGGACGCGCGCGATGGCAACGAGGTCATAAGGCCCGGCAACTGAATAGGCCTCAGTAATGCCTTGAAGATCAATAAGCGCCTGCGCTACTTCCGGAACGCGCCCTTGTGCCGCGTTTATCAAAACGATCGCCGAAATCATGTCTCTCTAATTCATACCATCGTGGCGGGTTCCCCGCACCACCGCGTGCAACTGCTCCACGTAATGCATGAGATCGACGTACGCTTCGACGTACTCACGGCCGGCGGCCACGCTGGTTTCGGCGGCCTTGCGCGTTTCCCGTGCGCGCTCGAAGCGCTGCCGGATTCCCGCTTCGATTTCGGCCGACATCAACCGGGCCAGGTCTTCCACGGACCCCTTCTCGAGCGCCTTATCCGCACCCGCTATCGCTGGTTCAAGCTCCGCGCCGGCCGGCTTCAGGCCCGTGTACGGAGCACCTTCGCCCGCCCGGTGCAGCCGCACAACAGTCTCAAAAAAGTAAACGTCGGCGAGTTGACTCGCATCTTTCCCGCCAGCACGCACTTTGAGCGTGCGAGCAAACGCGGCGCGGACCTCCGGTTCGTGCTCCTTGCGCACCCACTTCAGAACGGGCGTCACCTCACCTGTGCGAAGGGCGGCCTGCGCCGCCACCACTACGGGGCCATCCATTGTGTCACAATGCGCCGCGGCCGGCATCGCGGCCGCCATTACCAGCCCGGCCAAAACAGCAATCCCGCCTATCGCGTGTCCGTATAGTCTCATTTCCGATTCCTCCCGTTCCATCGTAAGGAGGAACAGACCGGAACCGGCGTGACCTGCGTCACGCGAAAGGCGGATTATTTACACCCAGTCCGGCGAGTCGCCTTCGCGCTGCCACTGTTTCACGCCGGCGTCGTCCAGGTCTACCCCAAGTCCGGGCGCTTCGGGTTTCTGAGCCATGCCGTTCTTCAATACGGGCGGATTCTTCGCCATGATCAGGACATCCCGCCTGCCGCCCAGCCGGCCTTCGCTCGTGAGGAAGTCGTGGATCGAGAGCCCGAAGTGGATGGAAGCCATTGTCAGCAGAACGCCGCCAACGTTGTGCGTGGCCACCGGGATGCGATACAGCGCCGCGATGGAAGCGATCTTCACGATCGAGGTAATGCCGCCGCAGAACGCGATGTCCGGGTAGATGAAATCGACGGCCTGTTCCTTCAGGAACGGGTAGTAACCCTGGGGCATTTCCAGCTTTTCACCGGTCAGAATCGGCACGCGGCTCTCGCGCTTCAATGCCGCCCAGCTATCGGAAAACGGCGGCGGCAGCGGATCCTCCAGCCACTTCGGCGTAATCGACTCCACCGCTCGCGCGATGCCCTTGGCGGTCGGCAGATCGTACTCGTTGTGGCAGTGGACCATGATGTCGTACTCAGGCCCGAGTGCCGCGCGTACGTTCTCGAATGCCGTTCGGATCTTGCCCAGATCCATAGCGGAGAGCGTCGTGGTGTAGCGCCCCATGGGCCTCTGAATCGGACTGGTCGTGTTGATCTTGGCGGCCCGAAACCCTTGCGGGCTTGCCTTGAACTGATCCGCCCAGGCCTTTACGGCGCCGGCATCCAGCATGTTGCGCGGTTCCGAGTTGATGAACATCGGGACCTCGTCGCGGAACGGCCCGCCCAGGAGTTTGTACACTGGTTCGCCCCTGAGCCGCCCGGCCAGGTCCCACAGCGCCATGTCGATCCCGCTCAAGGCCGGAATGCTGGCCATGTAGGTATGCATGAGGGTGGACATGCGGAACCAGTGGTACTGGATCGCCAGCGGATCCTGCTGCAGCAAGAGCGGCTTGTACCGTTCTAGCCAGGCTTTCATCATGGAACCGGTCACTCCCGATTCGCCATAGCCCGAGATGCCCGCGTCCGTATCGATCCGTATCAATGTGTGGCCCACACCTGAGATGGGCTTCATTTTGATGTCCGTGATGAGGACCTTGCCGCGGTCGGCGGCCACCAACCGCTCAAACGGCGTCAAGAAGCCGGCGGCGGGCGCCGCGATCGTGCCGAAGAATTCGCGTCTACGCATGGTTCCCTTTCCCTGTCTCAATCGATTCTTTCGAGCAGCACCGAAGTGCTGTCAAACTCGCCTCCGAGACGGAAGCGCAGGCCGTAGTTCATGAGCCAAGCGCCGCTCGCAGTCTGTTGTTTGCCGGTCAGCTTATCATCAAACGGCGTTACGCGGTACAGCGCGCCTTCCTGCAAGCCCCGCGGATAGACGGCCGGCGCCGGCCGCCCGAACTGCTGCGCGTGCAGGAACGCGAACACGACCGACTGCCTGCCGTCCTCCGCAACGTACTGGCTCGCCGCCAGGCTGCCCTCGCGCGGTGACGCCAGCCTGTACAGCCTGCCCTCCTGGACCGTCTTGCGGATCTTCTTGTAGTACGTGATGGCGCTCGCGGCCTCGGCGAACTCGCGCTCCGTCCACCTGGTCAGGTTCCCGCCGACCCCAAGCGAGCCCATCATTGCTACCAGGAAGCGGTACTTGAGCGGCGTTTCGCGGCGATTCATGTCGGGCACGTCGTTCACCCAGTCCACCATCACCTTCGGCGTGTAGGCGTGGCTGAACCCTTCCTGTATGCGCAGGCGGTCGAAGGCTTCGGTGTTGTCCGATGTCCAGACCTGCTCGACGCGGCTGAGGATGCCGAGATCCAGGCGCCCGCCGCCGCCCGCGCACGACTCGAAATCTACGTTGGGATGCTTCTGCCGGAGCCGGTCGATCAACTCATAGACGTTGTTGACGTATTTCACCCAGAGCTTCTTCTGCTCGGCTGCCGGAACCTCCGGCCACCCTGGCTCGCTGAAGTGCCGGTTGTTGTCCCACTTGATGAACCGGATGCTGTTTTCGGAAAGCAGCCGGTCGAGCACGCCGAAGATGTGCTCCTTCACGTCGTCGCGCGCCATGTTCAGGATGAGCTGGTTCCGGCCCTCCGTGCGCGGACGGCCGGGGAAGTTGACCACCCAGTCCGGGTGCGCGCGATACAGGTCGCTCGCCGGGTTCACCATTTCGGGCTCCACCCACAGGCCGAACTCCATACCGAGGGAGTTGACGTGGCTGATGAGCGGCTTGAGCCCGTTCGGGAATTTGTCCTTACTGACGTACCAATCGCCCAGGCCCGCTCGATCGTCCTTGCGCTGGCCAAACCAGCCGTCGTCCACCACGAACAGTTCGACTCCGAGTCTGGCTGCTTTCGTCGCAAGCTCTTTCTGGCCGGCTTCGGTCACGTTGAACGTCGTCGCATACCAGGAGTTGTAGAGCACAGGACGCAACCGGCCCGCCGAGCGGCGCGGCAGAATTTCATCCAACTCGAAACGGTGAAGCAGCCGCGAAGCCTCTCCGAAGCCGTGGCCGGTGAAGCCGCCGTAGAACGGCGGGGCGTCGAGGCTCTCGCCGGGCTTCAGCAGATAACCGAAATCGAATGGATTGTAGCCGCCGGTGACCCGCACCTGTTGCTCCGGCGTCTGCTCGACCGCGAGCCGCCAGTTGCCGCTCCAGCCCAGCGCGCCGAACCACACGCTGCCATGCTCCTCGCCGGCAGCGTAGTCGATGGCAAACCACGGGTTCGCCTGATGGCTGGTGATGCCGCGCCGGCTCTCCAGAACTTTCACGCCGGGGTGTATCGCCTCGCGGACGAGTTGCGTCTCGGCGCCCCAGCGTCCGGCAAGGTAGCTGAGCCGGTAGCCCTCGCCCGAGGGCATCAGCCAGGAGCCCGATTGCGCGCTCTCGAGCGTTATCGCCTGGCTCGTGTTGTTAGTGACGCGCGCACTCTTGCGAACGATACCCGTGCGCTGAAAAACGTGGTACGTCAGATCCACGAAAAGGTCGTAGTTGATGTCCTTCAGGCGAACGGTCAGGGTGTCGCCCCGAATCTCGTGCGAGACGTACTTCAGCACGACGTCGCGCACGCCATCGGCCAGCGTTACCTTGAGGCACGGCTCCTCGTAGCGCATCCCTCCCCAACCGGGGTACTCTTCAAACGCAGAGGCGGCCGCCGCGCGCGTGGCGGCGAGGTCCTCCATCCTCGGCAGCTTCTTGCCCCAGTACAACTGCTGCAGTTCGTTCCGGCCGTTTACACCCAGAACATAGGTTGTGATGTCGCTTTGGAGCGCCCAGATCTTCAGATCGGGCACGTAGCGGACGGGCGCCTCCTGCGCGTGGACCAGGAATGCCGCAAATGTCAGAGAAATCGCCAGCCGGATCATGTTCGCCTCGAAGCGTTCAGATTACCAGAGACGTCACCGCCGATTGCCACTGGCAAAACCGATATGCTTTACTGGAGTCACCCATGGTTCCAGGCACGAGAACTGCGTTTAATGGCGAGCCGGCGGGCGTATCGAAGAGCCTGCCGTGGGCACAGATGCTGTGGTTTGGCGTGCTGCTGGTGGCCTGTTACGCGCCGGTGCTGGTTCGTTTGGCGCAGCAATGGGCCGCCGATGAGGATATGGGCCACGGCTTTTTCGTGCCGCTCATCGCCGGTTACATCGCCTGGCAACGGAGGGACGAGCTTACCGCGCTCAAGCCGGCGCCGAACTGGTGGGGACTGGCCGTACTCGCCTGGGGCGCCGCGCAACTCTACTTCGCCACCCTCGGTGCCGAGTTATTCCTCGCGCGAACGGCGTTCATCGTCTCTCTGGCCGGGCTGATACTTCTGACTGCCGGCAGCCGCGCGCTGAAGGTCCTGCTGTTCCCGATCTTCCTGCTGTTCTTCATGGTTCCGATTCCGGCCATCATCTACACGCAGGTCACCTTCAAGTTTCAGCTCCTGGCCAGCCGGCTCGCGGAGCACGCGCTGGATCTTCTCGGGGTGCCGGTGCTGCGGGAAGGCAATATCCTGGACCTCTCCACACAGCGGCTCTCCGTCGTCGAGGCATGCAGCGGCATACGCTCGCTGCTCACGCTCTCTTTCCTCTCGCTCGTGTACGCATACTTCTTCGACAGGAAGGTCTGGATGCGTATCGCGCTGCTGGCGTGCACGGTGCCGATCGCGATCGTCGCCAACGCGAGCCGCGTCACGATCACCGGCCTGCTGAGCGAGGTGAATCCCGAACTCGCCGAGGGCGTATTTCACACCGCTTCGGGCTGGGTGATCTTCATGGTCGCCCTGTTCATTCTGATCGCGACACACTGGGTTATCAGCCGCATCTACAGGCTCCTCCATGGCGCAAATTAGCTTCGATTTCCTGAAAAGCAGGACCATACAGATTGCGACGGTGCTCCTCGCCGCCCAGGCCATCGGGCTGTATGCGGTTTCACGGCGCGAGGCGGTTCCCCTGTCGCGGCCGCTGGCCAACTTCCCGCTCCAACTGGGGTCGTGGAACATGGCCCAGGAGGGTGTCGTCGAGAAGGAAGTGATGGACGTTCTGAGGGCCGACGACGTGCTCACCCGGACTTACTACGATTCGGAAGGCAGGCGCGCGGCAAACCTGTTCGTCGCTTTCTTCAAATCGCAGCGCACGGGCCAGATGCCGCACTCGCCAAAGAACTGCCTGCCGGGATCGGGCTGGGTGCCGTCGGAATCGGACATAGTGCCGGTGGACGTGCCGGGTCTGGGCCATCCCGTCCACGTGAACCGCTACGTGGTTTCGAAGGGCGACGACCGGAGCGTGGTGCTCTACTGGTATCAGTCGCGCGACCGCGTGATCGCCAGCGAATACCGTGCGCGCCTCTACATGATCGCCGATGCCATCCGGTACAACCGTACGGATACCGCGCTGGTGCGCGTCGTTGTACCCGTGGCGGGCAGTGGGGCGGACGCCGCCACCAGGACCGCGGAGGACTTCGTCCGCGCGTGCTTCATGCCGCTCAAGCAATACCTGCCGTCCTGAGCGGCCGCGTGACATACCCGTTGTTCCCCTCGAGCTTGTACATTTCGTAGCACTTCACAGTGGGGCAGACGATCGTTTTTTGTCGTCTGCCTTCAGCCTGGAAGCCAGACCGGGCCAGGGTCAAGACGGTCGCGTGCGTCATCCTGCTGGAGAAACCGATGGCGGTCCACTGGTCTGGAATCCAGTGGGAGCAGCCGTCGGCGGTGGAAAACCATACAAGGGGGTAGCGAACAGGGCAGACCACAAAAGGCGATGGTCTGCTCCACCTCCGGCCGGTGATACCATTTCTCCCATGATCTGTTCTCATGCCCTTCTTGTGGGCGGACTGTTGTTCCAGGCGGTACAGCCCGCGCAAGCGCAGCCTCCCCGCGTGCCCGACCAGGCCGCCGAATTCCGGCACGATGAGCTGATGAAAGCCATCGACGACCTACAGTGGCAATTGAAACTGGGGGACATCGCCGACGTTGATAAGGTGTCCTACACGAGCCTCCCGCCGTGGCGCGAACCGAACCCGACGGCGCAGGGCGCGGGCAACCCCGTGATCATCCGCGCATACACGTTCATCCCGAAGAAACTGGACCGTTCCAGAAAGCAGCCATTGATCGTCCTGGTTCACGGCGGGGTGCACTCGAACTTCTCGTCGTCCTCGGCGCACATCGTGCGGGAGCTGGTCCAGCAGGGCTACAGCATCATCGCGCCCGACTACCGCGGCAGTACAGGGTACGGCGCCGCGTTTCACCGGCAGATCGATTACGGCGGGCGCGAAAATGACGACGTGCTTGCCGGGCGTGCGTGGATGCTCGAAACATACACGTTCCTCGATGCGAAACGCGTGGGCATCGTGGGTTGGAGTCACGGCGGGCTGATCACGCTGATGAACATCTTCGATCATCCGGAGGACTACGCGGCGGCGTATGCGGGCGTCCCGGTGAGCGACCTCGTGGCCCGCATGGGTTACAAATCGCCTTCCTACCAGGCCGAATTCTCGGCGCCGTACCACATCGGCAAGTCCGCGGCGGACGACGTGAAGGAGTACCTCAGAAGATCGCCCGTGTCGCACGCGGCGAAACTGGCGACGCCGTTGCTCATCCACACCAATACGAACGATGAAGACGTAAACGTGCTTGAAGTTCAGCGGCTGATTGCAGCGCTCAAGGCTGAGGGGAAGAAGTTCGAGTACAAGATCTACGAGGATGCTCCCGGCGGCCACGCGTTCAACCGTCTGGATACGAAGCTCGCGCGCGACTCGCGCCGGGAGATCTACCGTTTTCTGGCGGGGTACCTGAAGCCGGAGCGCCCGGCGGAGTAGCGCCTACTTCGGCCGCCAGCGCACTACCGGCTTACGGGCCGCTCCGACCTCGTCCACCCTGGCAGTGCGGGTGTTGTGCGGCGCATTCGTAACCGCTTCCGGGTTCTCTTCCACTTCGTGGGCAATCGAGATCAGCGCGTCGATGAAGGCATCGAGTTCCCGCTTGCTTTCGGTTTCGGTCGGCTCGATCATCATCGCGCCGTGCACGATGAGCGGGAAGCTGACCGTGTAGGGATGGAAGCCGTAGTCGATCAGCCGCTTGGCGATGTCGCCGGTGTGGACTCCAAGCTTGGCCTGGCGCGCGTCGCTGAAGACGCACTCGTGCAGCGAGGGCGCCTCAGCCGCGATTTCGTAATGCCCTTCGATGCCCTTGCGTATGTAATTGGCGTTCAGTACGGCGTCCAGCGTTGCGTTCCGAAGCCCCTCGCCGCCGTGCGCCATGATGTAAGCGAGCGCGCGGACCATCACCCCGAAGTTGCCGTAGAACGCGCGGACGCGGCCGATCGAGAGCGGGCGACCATAATCGAAAGCCCACTTGCCCTCTTGCGACCTCAAGCGCGGCACCGGAAGGAACGGCTCCAAATGCCGCTTCACCGCAACGGGGCCGCTACCCGGGCCGCCACCGCCGTGCGGGGTCGAGAAGGTCTTGTGCAGGTTGAGATGGATGACGTCCACGCCGTTGTCGCCGGGGCGCGTCACTCCGACCAGCGCGTTCATGTTCGCGCCGTCCATGTAAAGCTGCGCGCCCTTGGCGTGCAGGATGTCCGCGATCTTCCGGATGTTCTCCTCGAAAACGCCGAGCGTGTTCGGGTTGGTGAGCATCAGCGCGGCCACGTCTTCATCGACGATGCGGGCGAGCTCCGCCAAATCCAACATGCCGCGGCCGTTTGAGCGTATGTTCTCGACCGCGTAGCCCGCTGTGGCCGCCGTGGCCGGGTTGGTGCCGTGGGCCGAATCCGGAATCAGAATCTTCTTGCGCGGGTTACCCTGCGATTCAAGCAGCGCGCGAACCAGCAGGATGCCGGTGAGTTCGCCGTGCGCGCCCGCGGCGGGCTGCAAAGTCACCGCGTCCATGCCGGTGATTTCGGCGAGCGCGGCTTCGAGGCGCGCCATCACTTCGAGCGCTCCCTGCGACAGCGATTCCGGCTGGTAGGGGTGCGCCCATGCCAGGCCTTCCGTGCGTGCAACGGTCTCGTTCACGCGCGGGTTGTACTTCATCGTGCAGGAGCCGAGCGGGTACATGCCGAGGTCGATCGCGAAGTTCCAGGTAGAGAGGCGCGTGAAGTGGCGGATGGCCTCCACTTCGCTGACCTCGGGGAAGCCTTCAATCCCGGCTCGCGTGTTTTCCGCGCCGAGCGCTTCGGCGGCATCCACCGGCGGCACGTCGAGTTCGGGAAGCTGGTAGCCCTTCTTGCCCGGAGAGCTCAGCTCGAACAGCAGCGGCTCGTTCTGGTTGACGTGGGTAGTAGCTTTGCGGATCACTTCACACCCACTTTCTGCGGCTCGGCCGCATGAGCGAAGGCGTCGGCCAGCGTGTCCATATCCGGACGGCGGCTCATCTCGGTGGCGCAGATCAGCATTGCGTTTTCAAGCTCGGGGTAGAAGCGGCCGAGCGGGAGGCCGCCAATGATTTTCTTATCAAGCAGCGCTTCGTTCACGGCGGCGGGGTCGTCCACCGTCGCTACGAACTCGTTGAAGAAGGGGCCGCTAAACCGCAGCGGCAGCTTGCCGGCGAGGTAGTGCGACTTGGCGATATTCTGTTCGGCCAGTTCGCGCAACCCCTGCTTGCCGTAGACTGTCATGAACACGGTCGCCATCAGCGCCACGAGCGCCTGATTGGTGCAGATATTCGAGGTGGCCTTCTCGCGGCGTATGTGCTGCTCGCGCGTGGCCAGCGTGAGGCAGTAAGCGCGATTGCCGCGCGCGTCCACCGTCTCACCAACCAGCCTGCCCGGAAGTTGCCGTATGTGCTTCTCGCGCGTGGCGATGATGCCGGCAAACGGGCCGCCAAAGCTCGGCGAAATCGCGAACGATTGCAGCTCGCCCGCCACGATATCCGCGGCCGCCGGCGGCGCGACCACACCGAGCGAGACGGCCTCGGTGAACACGTCTACGAGCAGTGCGCCCGCCCGGTGAGCTATTTCCGCCGCGGCCTGAATGTTCTCGACGACTCCAAAGAAGTTCGGCGACTGCACGATTACGGCCGCCGTGGCGCTATCGAGCTTGCTCTCGAGATCTTCGAGGTCGGCTCCACCGCGGGCTGCGTCATACCCGAACTCAACCACCTCGAGTCCCTGGTTGCGCGCGTAGGTGGCCAGCACCTCTCGATACTCGGGGTGGATCGTCCTCGCCACCAGCACCTTGTGCCGCCTGGTGATGCGCACAGCCATCATCGCGGATTCAGGCACCGCAGTGGACCCGTCGTACATGGAGGCGTTCGCCACGTCCATGCCGGTGAGCTGGCACATCATCGTTTGAAACTCGAAGATGGCCGTGAGGATGCCCTGCGAGATCTCGGCCTGGTAGGGCGTGTACGACGTGAGGAACTCGCCGCGCGACACCACCGTATCCACCAGAACGGGGCGGTAGTGGTAATACGCGCCCGCGCCGAGGAAGCACGGATAGCCCGCGGCATTCTCAGCGCCGCGGGCGCGGAACCAGTCCACGATCTCGTATTCCGATTTCCCGCTCCCGATCGCCAGCGGCCGCTTCAGAAGCGCCTCCGGAGGCAGGTGCGCGAACAGGTCCTCAAGGGAACTCAGTCCGCACGCCGCCAGCATCTCCCGGCGTTCGGACTCCGATTTTGGAAGATAGCGCAAACGATTACTCCTGGACGGACCGCGAGGCCGGCCTACTCCGCGCCGGCGTAGCTTTCGTACTCGGCGGCCGACATGAGGCCGCTCACCTGGCTGGTATCGCTGAGTCTGATTTTGACCAGCCAAGCCGAGCCGTGCGGATCCTGATTCAACTTCTCGGGCGCGTCGGCCAGCGATTCGTTGATTTCAACCACTTCGCCCGACACCGGCGAAAATATGTCGGAGACGGCCTTTACCGATTCGACCGAGCCCAGCGGCTTTCCCTGCTCCACGGCGGAGCCGATCTTCGGCAGGTCAACGTAGACGATGTCGCCGAGTTCCTTCTGCGCGTGGTCGGTGATTCCGATGGTGCCGATTTCGCCCTCGACCCGCACCCACTCGTGTTCCTTCGTGTAACCGAATTCCTTTGGATATGTGCTCATTTCGCTCGCTTATAGAAGGGCGTCGGGACCGTCACCGCCTCAACCAACTGCCCGCGAATCGAGATCTGAATCGGCCGCTCGATCGTAGCCAGTTCCGCCGGGAGGTAACAAAGCCCGATGTTCTTGTTCAATGCCGGCGAAGGCCCTCCGCTGGTGACCCAGCCCGCGGGTGAACCATCGACAAAAACTTCATAGCCGTCGCGGCCGATGCCGCGCCCGGTCATTTCAAAACCGATCAGCTTCCTACGGACCCCCTCCTGCTTCTGGCGCTCCAGGCGCTCGCGGCCGATGAAGCCGCCTTTCTCCATTTTAACGATCCAGCCGAGGCCGGCTTCAAACGGGGTGATTTCGGCGTTGATTTCGTGGCCGTACAGGGCCATTTTGGCTTCAAGACGCAGCGTGTTGCGCGCGCCGAGCCCGCAAGGCTTGATGCCGAACCCGCTACCCGCCTCGACGAGCTTGTCCCAAATGCGCGCGGCTTCTTCCGGCGCGATGTAGATCTCAAAGCCGTCCTCACCCGTGTAGCCGGTTCGTGCGATGCGCGCCGGCACTCCGGACACCTCGCCGTCGGCAAAAAAGTAATACCGGATGCCCGACAGATCGGCCGGGGTGAGTTTCTGCAAAGTGGCCAGTGCGTTCGGCCCCTGAATGGCAATCTGCGCGTACCGGTCGCTCGAGAGTTCGACCTCGGCGTCCCAGCGGTTGTTCGCTTGTATGTGCAGCGTGTCCTTTTCCTGGTTCGACGCGTTCACGCACAGGAAGTAATGATCTTCGGCCACCTTATGTACCAGGATGTCGTCCACGAAGCCGCCGTGATCGTAGAGCAGCCCCGCGTAGTGGACCTGGCCCCGCCGGAGATGCGCGGGAGCGTTCGTCGTAATGAAATCGACGAGATCGAACGCCTGGGGTCCCCGGATGTCGATTTCGCCCATGTGGCTCACGTCGAACAGGCCAACGGAGCGGCGCACGGCGTTGTGCTCGTCGACGATGCCGGAATACTGCACCGGCATCTCCCAACCGCCAAAATCCACCATGCGTGCTCCGTGCCGGCGATGAATCGAATAGAGAGGGGTACGCTTCAGGTCGGTGGCAGGGGGCATCAATCCAGAAGGCTAACAGGCGGTGGAACACGTGTCAAATTGCACAAAGCTCTCGGATTGTTTGCCTTCGTCCTATACACGTAGATCGTTGGAGGGTGGTCTTCATGTGGGCGCGCTCCCACGCTCCACGTCCCATGGATCCAACGCCGATGGCGGCTGTTTGGGGTGAGGTTACCGAACATCTCTGTACCGTTGTCGATCGATCAAGAATCGTAGAACGTGGATCGCGGGTTGCGGGGTGGGAGAACCGTGATTGGCTGGTTTTCGTGCTCGCGGGGGACGTCTCCGGCATACGCTGTCTGGGAAGGATGGTTGTGGGTTGTAGGTTGTGGGGGCCTGTCGGGCGCGGAACCCGCTCGCGGTATTGCGGCGTGCTCGGTTTCACTTGAAGATGCGCCGCCTGGGAGGTCTGGCTCACTCGGGGTGTCCGATTTTGGGACTAGGTTCGTTTCGCAGAAAGAATGGTTGTGGGTTGTAGGTTGTGGGGGCATGCCGGGGACGGAGCCGGTTTCGCTTGGACAGGCCGGGAGGCCTGTCCCACTCGGAGTGTCCGATTTTGGGATTAGGTTCGTTTCGCAGTTTGATGGCGGCGGGGTTTCGGCCTTTAGTAGCAACAGGTTATGGAGTGCCCGTTGGAAGACGCGGTGGAGGCGCGCTTCGTAGCGGTGGAGGAGGCCGAGTTGGGGCTGGGCGGCCAGGGCGGCAAAGGCCTGGGCGATCTGCGCTCGCTGGCCGGGTTCGGGGTCCTGGGCGGCGACGGCATCGTCCATGAGTTTCGTTTCAATGGCCCAGGCGCGGCGCTGACGCCAGAGCGCCGCCA
>JAEZIJ010000163.1 GCA_023436715.1 Acidobacteriota bacterium | reverse complement strand
ATGATGTTCGAGGCGCCGTTGGCCGACAGCCGGACCGTCTTGAGGAAGTCGTAGGGCCACCGCGCGGTGGTCGCCACCGTGCCGGTGCCCGGGGTCACGACGACCTTGCCGGAGAACCGGATCAGGATGCCCGAGAGGATGTCGGCCTTGAGCAGCTCGACCGTCTCGGACGGCTGGCCCGAGTACGTGAACTGCTTCTCCATGCGGATGTGCCGGCGGGTGCGCGCGAAGAACTCCTGCGGGCGCACCGACTCGGCGGGAACCGCGATGCCCTGCATGTAGCGGGCGGGCGCGGACGTGGGGGCGGACGTGGTGGCCATCAGCCGTTCCTCCGGGTGACGTAGTCGTTGAGCTCGCGCAGCCCGGGGACGGGCAGCCGGTCGGCCGCGAGGTTGAACAGGACGGGCGCGATCAGCGAGACACCGCCGACCGCGAGCCAGAACCCGAGCTGCTTGGGGGCCTTCACGGCTTCACCGAGAGCTTGGGGAGCTTGCCCTTCGACTGCTCGTAGGCGACGACCACGACGAGCGCGACGCCGGCGGTGAGCAGGAGGTTCTTGACGTTCATCGGACGCTCCGAGATGCGGGGTGCGGTGTCCGATGAGGCCGGGCGTGGCGAGGAACGGGCGTCGGTGGGGCCCGGCCGGCCACCCCCCCCCCCGCCCCCCCCCACCGCGAGGTTTACCGATCACCGACCGGCTCCAACGGCGGGGCGTCTGGCGAGCGAAGAGTCCTGATGTCCCGCATCGGTGATTGGCCGAAGAACCGGCTGTATTCACGGTTGAACTGGCTGGCGCTTTCGTATCCGACCTCAAAGGCCGCACTTGCGGCGTCCAGGCCGTCCATGAGCATGCGTTCCCGCGCTGCCTGCAACCGAAGCTGTTTCTGATACTGAAGAGGACTCATGGCGGTCAGCGCCCGGAAATGGTGGTGCAGCGTGGACACGCCCATGCCCGCGATTTCCGCGAGATCGTCCACACGGAGCGGTCTCGCATAGTTCGCCCTGATCCAGGCGATCGCTTTTGCCGTCCGGTGGCTCTGCTCTCCCAGCGTTGCAATCGCTCGAAGGCGCGCTCCCTCCGCACTGCGAAGGATCCGGTAGATGATCTCGCGTTGGATCAGGCCGCTGAGAAAGGGAATGTCCTGCGGGGTATCCAACAGGTCCATGAGCCGGCAGCATGCACCGAGCAGCTCCACCGTTGTCTCACCGGTTGCCATTGCGGGACTGTCACGCGGCGCCTCAGGCACCTGAACTTCCCCCCGGCTCAGAAGCTCTCGGACCACTGGAATTTCGAGCTTGAGCACCAACGCCAGGCAGGGCACCTCTTCACTTGCTTCGATCACCCATGCGACGACCGGCAAATCGACCGACGTCAGCAGGAATCGCGACGCATCGTAGATGAAAGTAGTTCGGCCAAGGTCTACTCGCTTTCGCCCCTGGGCCATGACGGTCACGCTCGGCTCGTAAGTCATTGAGCACGGAGCCGTAGGGGTGGTCCGCCGGTGGAGCGTCAGTCCGGGAACGTCCGTTGCCCGGTTCTCTGCGGAGCCAACGAACAAGGCAATTCTGCGAGCCAGCTCCGTCCGCAATTCGTATGCTCCATCTTGTAACGGAGACGCCTCATCACGGGGTTTCTTCATGGTTGCGGTTCGCGCTCCTCTACCGCCAGGATAACCGCCGGCGGTGTGCATGTGGCAAAGGCGCAAGAGGAATAGGCAATAATCCGGAAGGATCGGGATACCGCTTCCGCCGCGCCCGGCCCTAGCCTTGAGATGAGAGAAACTGTTCCTAAGGAGGAAGGATGCAGAATCGCAGACTGGGAAAGAGCGGCCTGGAAGTCTCCACTCTGGGGCTCGGCTGCATGGGAATGAGCTTTTCTTACGGTCCGCCTAAAGACAAGCAGGAGATGACCTCTCTTCTCCGGGCAGCCGTGGAACGCGGCATCACATTCTTCGACACTGCCGAGGTCTACGGCCCGTTTTTGAACGAAGAGCTTGTGGGCGAAGCTCTCGCTCCGTTCCGTGACCGGGTTGTGATCGCCACCAAATTCGGGTTCGACCTCAGTCCTGATTTCGATCCGCGCGGAATGAAGGGATTGCCGGGCCTGAACAGCAGGCCGGAGCATATCAAGCAAGCCGCCGAGGGTTCGCTCAAGCGGCTCAAGACCGATGTCATCGACCTGCTCTATCAGCATCGGGTTGACCCGAACGTGCCTATCGAAGACGTGGCTGGAGCGGTGAAGGACCTGATTCAGGAAGGTAAGGTGAAGCACTTCGGCCTTTCTGAAGCAGGAGCGCAAACCATCCGCCGCGCACACGCGGTTCAGCCGGTCGCGGCGGTCCAGAGCGAATACTCGCTGTGGACGAGAGGCCCTGAAAAGGACGTGTTGCCGGCCCTCGAGGAACTCGGAATCGGCTTCGTCCCGTACAGCCCCCTGGGCAAGGGCTTCCTCACAGGCAAGATCGGCGAAAACGCGAAGTTCGATAGCTCCGATTTTCGCAGCGCCCTGCCTCGCTTCACGCCGGAGGCTCTCAAGGCGAATCAGGCCCTGATCAAGCTGCTCGCCGGCATCGGAGAACGGAAGAAGGCGACGCCCGCTCAGATCGCGCTCGCGTGGCTGCTGGCCCGGAAGCCGTGGATTGTGCCGATCCCTGGCACCACGAAGCTCGATCGCCTGGATGAAAACATCGGGGCAGTTCCAGTCGAGCTCACGCCCGGCGATCTGCGCGACATCGAGAACGCCGCCTCAAAGATCACGGTGCAGGGGGCCCGGTATCCCGAAACCCTGGAGCGAATGACCGGCCGCTGAGAGGCCGCCAGTAAAGGAATTGAAGAATGGAAGTCAAAAGAAGTGGCTCACAGCCTTCCGGTAAAGGGCCGGAAGACTATTTTACCGGCGCGGTTCGAATTGACCCGCTGCTCAACCCGCCGGCTCCGGCGCGTGTTGTAGGAGCAAGCGTGACCTTCGAGCCCGGCGCCCGGACGGCATGGCACACCCACCCGCTGGGCCAGACCCTCATCGTGACGGCCGGTTCCGGATGGGCGCAGCGTTGGGGCGGGCCGGTCGAGGAAAT
Organism: Acidobacteriota bacterium; assembly: GCA_023436715.1. Classification (GTDB taxonomy): domain Bacteria; phylum Acidobacteriota; class Terriglobia; order Bryobacterales; family Bryobacteraceae; genus Fen-330. The sequence continues at coordinate 7,451 of JAEZIJ010000163.1, read as the reverse complement.
TCACCCCGGGGATGTGATCTGGTTCGCGCCGGGCGAGAAGCACTGGCATGGGGCGACGCCAACCACGGCGATGACCCATATAGCCATCCAGGAGCACCTCGATGGCACGACCGTCGTCTGGATGGAACAGGTCAGCGACGAACAATATAAAAGGAGAGCGTAGATCCATGTACAACGCGAAGGCTTACTCCGCTGGCAGCGCGAAATCGCCGCTTGCACCTGCGATGATCACGCGGCGAGATCCAACTGAACATGATGTTCAGATCGAAATCCTCTTCTGTGGCATCTGCCACTCCGACCTCCACTCGGTGCGTAACGAGTGGAGCGACGTCATGCCTACTGTCTACCCGATTGTCCCGGGCCATGAGATCGTGGGCCGTGTCACCAGGGTCGGCTCCGCAGTCGCCAGGTTCAAGCCCGGCGACCTCGCAGCGGTTGGCTGCATGGTGGATTCCGATCGTACCTGCCCCGAGTGCCAGGCTGGCCTCGAGCAGTTCTGCCCGAACGGGACCTTCACCTACAACGCCCCGGACAAGCACCTCGGCGGCGTCACCTACGGTGGCTATTCGAGCAGCGTAGTCGTCGATGAGGGCTTCGTTCTGCGAGTCCCTTCCAACCTCGATCTCGCCGGAGCGGCGCCGCTCCTCTGCGCCGGAATCACAACATACTCGCCCATGCGCCACTGGGGCGTCACCAAAGGCAAGAAAGCCGGTGTGGTGGGTCTCGGCGGACTGGGCCACATGGCAGTGAAGTTTGCTCACGCGCTCGGAGCCCACGTCGTTGTCTTCACCACCTCACCCAGCAAGAAGGAAGACGCGCTCCGCCTCGGCGCGGATGAAGTCGTCGTCTCTCGCAATGCCGGCGAGATGCAAAAGCACGCCGGCAGCTTCGACTTCATCCTCGACGCCGTTTCCGCCGATCACGACATCAACGCCTACATTCAACTCCTCCGCCGCGACGGCAACATCACCCTGGTCGGAGCGCCTGACAAGCCTCTCGCCGTCGCTACCTTCCCCCTTCTGTTAGGACGCCGCAGTCTCTCCGGCTCGCCCATCGGCGGTATCCCCGAGACTCAGGAGATGCTTGATTTTTGCGGCGCACATAACATTACCGCCGATGTCGAAATCATCCCGATCCAGAAAGTCAACGAGGCCTACGAGAGACTGCTCGCCTCCGATGTGAAGTACCGCTTCTCCATCGATATGGCTTCTCTCAAATCCGAGTAAGACGCATTCGTCGGAGTGGCACCGGCCTCCCGGGAGCCGCCTGGCGTCGTTGTGGTAGACTCGCCGAGAGGCTTACTGCTGACAATGAGAACGTTGATACTTATAGCGCTGGCTTCAGGTTTGGCGGCCCAGCAGCCGGCGGCGGCGCCTGCCAAACCGGCCCATCAGGAACTGGCCGGAGATGACATTAACGGCTATACCGACACCCCGCAGATCACGGGACAGAAGTGGAAGGTGCATGACTCCGCGCGCCCGCGCCCGGTGAAGGTCACCCCGGGGCTTCCCCTGCCGAGCCAGGCGCCGCCGTCGGACGCAATCGTGCTGTTTGATGGGAAGAACCTTTCCCAGTGGGTTACTCGCGGGCGCGGCGGTGTGGTGCAGGAGCCAAAGTGGAAAGTTGAGAACGGCTACATGGAGATCGTGCCCCGCACCGGGCGGCTGCTCACGAAGGAGAAGTTCGGCGATTGCCAGCTCCATGTGGAATGGCAAATTCCCAAAGAGGCGACCGGCACGGGCCAGGGACGCGGTAACAGCGGCGTGGAACTGATGTCGCGGTACGAAATCCAGGTGCTGGAATCCAACGAGAACCTCACGTATGCCGATGGTGGCGCGGGAGCCATCTATGGCGTCTGGCCGCCGATGGTGAACCCCGCACGCCCGCAGGGCGAATGGAACGTCTACGACATTTTCTTCGAAGCCCCGCGTTTCGATGGCGACAAGGTCGTGAAGCCCGCGACCATAACCGTGCTCTTCAATGGTGTGCTGGTGCAGAATCACAAGGCGTATCTCGGCACAACAATCTGGCGTGCCGTAGGGAAGTACGCGCCCCACGGCCCGGAGGAGCCGCTGAGTTTGCAGGACCATAACCAGCCCGTTCGCTACCGGAACATCTGGATTCGCAAGCTCGCACTGGCGGATTAGCATCCATGACGAGGAGAATGGCTCCTTGCCCCTGCCAGGGCAAGACGGACCCGTACCGGACGATTTGGAGGATCCCGGGCGCCAGTCGTGATCTTTACATCGTCCGCGCGCAGGACCAGCGTGGGTGTGAGGAGCCGCTCAGTCACGCCGTGGCGTATCCCTTGCTGGACCGCTGGGCGGCGGATCGTAACGGGAGGGCTGAGCTTCTTCAGCTCTACGGCGCTCTGCGCGCTCCCTACCCGGGATCTTCCGTATCAGACGGCATAGTGCAGCAGACAGTCAAGCCCAGGCTTCGCGAGGCATTCCAGCGCGGGGAATTATTGCTGATTCGAGTGCGGCCGATGACCGGCCTGGGGGCCGGCGATATCGATGCCCTGATCGCACCGGAGCAAGCGCCCGCCGCTCCGCCACCACCGCCGCGGCAGACCACCAAGACCTGGGTCGAGATCGCGCTGGTGGACATGGAGGATAACCCTGTCGGCGGCAAGCACTACCTTATCAGGACGCCGGGCGGTGCGGTCGAGGAAGGGTATCTCGACAGCACCGGGCGCATCCGGTTGAACAACATAGACCCGGGAACGTGCACGATCAGCTTCCCCGACCTTGACCGCGAGGCTTGGGAACGGGTTCCGTAAGAACGGTTCCACGCCTGCTATAATCCGGTCAGAAGGCTGTCTTCTCGCCCGCACGCCGGGCAAGCTTCACGCGGAACGGGGGATCCGCTTGAGAGCATTCCTCTACCACATAGCACTCACCCTGTTTCACCTGGGTGGGTTCGGCTTGCTCATCCTGGGCGTGCTCGATTCCTCTTTCCTGTTCATGCCGCTGGGCAACGACCTGCTGATCGTCGCCATGTCGGCGCGACGCCATTCTCACATGCCCTACTATGCGGCGATGGCGACGGCGGGGTCTGTGCTCGGCTGCCTGCTGATCGACATCGTGTTTCGCAAGGGCGGGGAAGAGATGCTGGAAAAGCACGTCGGCCGCCGCCTGGATTATCTCCGGACGCAAGTGAAGGACCGGGCGGCTTGGGCGATCTCCTTTGCTTCACTGATGCCGCCGCCATTCCCGTTCACGCCCTTTGTGGCCGCCTCGGCCGCCCTCGAATATCCGAGGAAGAAGCTGCTGTCTATCATTGCGGTGACGAGATTCATCCGTTTCTCGATCGAGGGCGCCCTGGCCATCCTCTTCGGCCGCCGCATACTGGCGATTGCGGAATCGCCGGTGGTGCAGTGGGGGGTGGCTGTTCTGATCATTATTTCAATTGGCGGGAGCGCAGTTGAAATCGTGCGCTGGGTGAAGCGCAGCAAATCGGCAGGTGCGCGCGCCAGACGTTAGTTTCAACATTCTGCCGGCCTGGAGCGTCTCGAATTACCGTGGGGCCCACTACAAAACTCCGGGGCGTGTTGCTGAGCGTCTTGTGCCTCGTGCCGATCGTGCTGCTTATCACGGCGAAGCTCGCTCCGGTGGTCATCCGGGTGCTTGGCACCCGGCCGTGACCGCTTAACTGGCCCGGCCGCCCGTCGGCGCAGCCGCACTCCGCTTCCGCCGCGCCTTCAGAGCTTCGAGGAAAACCGGCAGGAGCGAAACCGCTATGATCCCGAGGATCACCTTCTCGAAGTGCTGCCGCACGACGGGGATGCTGCCCAGCAGATGTCCGGCGGTAGTCAAGCCGCCCACCCACAGAATCACCCCGGTCACACTGAACGTAAGGAAGCGGAGATAGTTCATCTCCGAAACCCCGGCTAGAAACGGAGCGAAGGTGCGGATGATCGGGATGAATTTCGCGTAGACGATCGTCTTGCCGCCGTGCTTCTCGTAGAATTCCTTCGAGCGCAGCAAGTGTTCGCGCCGGAACAGGCGCGAGTTCGTCCGGTTGAAGATGTGCGGACCGGTACGGCGCCCCAGAAAATACCCGGTGCTGTCGCCGGCAACGCCTGCCGCAATGAGGAGCGGCAGCACGATGTACATCTTCAGTTGGGCCGCCCCCGCCACCACTCCGACGGTGAACAGAAACGAATCTCCCGGGAGGAAGAAGCCGGTCAGCAACCCTGTCTCGGCAAATATAATGCCGACCAGCAGTGCATATCCCAGCCATCCCGAGAAAACCGTCGTCAGCAACTGAATCAGCCGTTCGGGCGTCGTCAGCGTGCGCAGGAATTCCAGCAGAGCGTGGAGCATGAGCGTGATGTCTGAGGGCGAATGGACCCCGGTTAGCTGCGGTAGCTTTCCAGGATCCGGTTGATCACCTGCTGGTGAATCTTGATCTTCCCGCTGCGGATCAACGCTGTCCGGAGGGAATCCTGGAACAGTTCCATCCGCTCACGGGCCTTGGCTGCTTTGATTTCGGAAACCAGCCCCTGGCGCTGCTCGGGCAGTTTGCTCATGTCGGCGGGGGTCTTCCCTTCCACCTTGCAGATGAACCGTTTTTCCTGAACAGTCACCGGGCCGAACGTGCTGCCCACGGGCTGTTCGAACGCCTGGTAGACCATCATCGCCGGGCCGATTCCATCGGCTGCGCCGTTGTGTCCGAACTCCTGCGTCGTCTTCACTTCGAGCCCCATGGACTGCGCCAGTTTCTTCAGGTCGCCGTTCAGTTCCTTTGCCTTCTGGGCGGCTTCGTTCGCTTTCTGAGTGAGCACGGACGCCAGTTTCTGAGACATCAGTTCGCCGCGAATCTGATTCTCCACTTCGGACAGTTCGGACTGTCGCGCCGGGAAGACGTCGGTCACGACCGCGACCGCGAGCTTGTTGCCGGGCGCCTGCATCACCGGAGTCACCCCAGCCTTAGGAAGCGCGGCGACCGTCGCCTCAAAATCGGGGTTGACGCCGAACTCGGGAACGGGATCGCCGGCACCTGCCTTCTCGACATGGGTGAACGTCACGCCAAGCTGCTGAGCGATCTGCTGAGCCGCCGCCGGGTTCTTCACCAACTGGTCGCGGGACTGGTCGGCCACCCGCTGCATGGTGTCGTAGACCTGCTGCTTCTTCCGTTCGCTTGCGAGTTGGTCCTTCACCTCTTCAAACGGCTTGACTCGCGCGTCTTCCTTCTCCAGCACCTGAATGATGTGGAAACCGTACTCGGTCGTGATGATGCCGCTGATCTCCTTGGGTTTCAGGGAGAACGCGGCGCTCTCGAAGTTCGGCACGGTCTGTCCGCGGACGATCCAACCCAGGTCGCCGCCCTGAGCGGCCGAACCGGGGTCTTCGGAGTTCTTCTTGGCCAGGGCGGTGAAATCGCCGCCTCCCTTGACCTGTTTCAACAGATCTTCGGCTTTGGCCTTGATTTTCTCAACCTCACCCTTCGGCTTGTCGGTGGTTTTCAGCAGAATGTGCCGGACATGCACGCGCTCCGGCATCCGGAACTGGTCCTTGTTGGCGTCGTACTGTTTCCGCAGGTCAGCTTCGGGGACGGTAATGCTCTGGGCGACCTTGTCTTCCGATACAACCAGCAGGTCGAACGCGCGCTTCTCCGGCATGCGGTACTGAGCCTTCTGCGATTCGTATAGCCGGCGCACCTCGTCGGGCGTGACGTTCACTTCCGCGCGGTACTTGGCCGGTGCGATTTCCACGTACGACAGCTTCACCTTCTCGTTCCGGCGCTGGAATTCGCTCTGGATCTCGGCCGGGGTCACCACAACGCCCTGCGCCACCATGTCCTGAAGCTTTGAGACCAGCATCTCGTTGCGCACGTTTGCTTCGAACTCAGGAATGGTCAGGTTCTGCTGCGCCAGGAGAGCCGCATACGTATCCTTGCCCACGAACTGCCCGCCTTGGAAAAGCTGTGGCACCAGCGTGCGCAGGCCGCGCGCCAGATCGTCCGGCGTGACCTTGAAGCCGAGCCGTTGCGCTTCATAAATCATCGCGTGCTCGGTGATCAACGAATCGATCAGTTGCGGCACGAACATCGGCATCATCTCTCGCGGCAGATTCCGGCCCCGCGATACCATTTGTATGCGCTGCTGCACGTCCCGGGAAGTCACCGCCTCCTTGCCGATTTCGGCAACCACCTGGTCCTGTTGCGGGCCCCCGGCGTTGAAGCCGGGGATCAGCGTGATCACCATGGAAATGGCCACCAGCATCAACATGCCACCGAGCAGATAACGCACAGCTTTGGCCCGGCTCCGAAACAGATCAAACATAAGTAGAGTGCTCCTCGGGAAATCCGAATTAACATTATAGCGAAACGGCGGCGCGTGCCCCCGGCTACTCCGGCGGTTGCGAGTGCCTCTCCAGGTACCGCTTGCGGCTGCGCTGAATCGCCTCGCGCGCCTGGCGCGGCCCGTGCCACCCCCGCATTTCCGTCCTCTTGTGTTCGAGCTCTTTGTAGATCGTGAAAAAGTGCTCGATTTCCCGCCGGACATGCGGGAAAAGCTGTTCGAACGTGTGTACCTCGTCGTACCGCGGATTGCGGTTTGGCACGGCCAGGATCTTCTGGTCGGGCTCTTCCTGGTCCACCATATTCAACACGCCGATCGGCCGCACTTCAATCATGCAGCCGGTAAAACTCGGCTGATCCACGAGCGTGAGCACATCCAGGGGGTCGTCGTCCTCGGCCAGGGTCCCCGGGATGAACCCGTAGTCGCCCGGATAGAACATCGGCGAATACAAGGTGCGGTCCAGCCGGAAGACGCCCAGCGCGCCGTCGTACTCATACTTGTTGCCCGAATGCTTGGGGATTTCAACGATCATCCGGACCAGTTCGGGGCTGTCCGGTCCGGGATCCAGATCGTACAAGCTTCCCACGCGCCCAGAGTAGCAGATGAAAAGGCTTGACAAATCGGAGTGGACGGGATTTAATTCTCTTAATCTCTGAAGTGATGTTAACCTTCAGGCTGTAAACGGAGACAGCGGCCGACCGATCACGGCTGCACCCGGCATCAGCCCCCGGTACCCCGTTTACAGCAGGCGACGCATCATGCGTGAGGGCGTAACCTGACCGGCAGCGCGACCGCATTCCTCCAGCGGTGAGCCCCGGCAGGGGCCGCCCTTTTCGCCTGTGGAGACCGACGCTCTCAGAATCGACCACACAGAGGCCGCTAACGGCACCCCCATCACACCCCCCCCAAAAACGGTTGAGAAAATATTAAGCTAATTGGGTCCCATAAACTCAAGTGAGGTGCCATGCCTGTCAAGCATTTGACGCGCCACGTTCTCCTCGGTTCGGCCCTGGTCGCTTTGCCGGGCCTTGCCCAGCAACCAGCGGGATCGCTGACCTTCGTCCCGATTACGCCCTGCCGCCTGGTGGATACTCGCCAGGAGCAGGGCAAGACAGGCCCCTTCGGCCCTCCCGCGCTCCAGGGC
>JAEZIJ010000139.1 GCA_023436715.1 Acidobacteriota bacterium | reverse complement strand
TCCCAAGCCTCCGGCCCGACCCACTGCTGTCTGGATCAACCCGCCGCCCGCACGGGCAGCGAGCGAAGAGGAGCAACACTAATTTATGCGGGCAGGTGTCTCAAAGTCGTTGACAAGTTCCGCTTCGGATCGTTCTTTCCGCGGAGCAGGATCACCCGATTGATGTGCCCTTTAGGGTGACGCACAACATTGACGCGCCCTGTCATTTCGAGGCGCTTTGCACGGGCGACGCTGATGTGGTCGAGATACCGACCATCGTAACCGTAATAGGGAACGAGTTTTTGCATGGCTCGCCTGCGGCGAACTGCTGATGGATTACCGCTCGGTTGGTTCTCTCAGGTACATGGTCAGCGGATACACTTCCACTGACTCGAAGCGAGAAAGAGTTTTGAATCGGAGTGTCTCGGCACTCCGCACTTAGCTGGGGCGATTATTCCAAAAAGACATACTTAATGGCAATTGTTTTATTTCGAAGCAGCTCAAGGGCTTAGGTGGTTGTCATCTTGGAAAAAGCGGCCGGATTGTGAGTGCTGTCACGGCTTCGGGGGTCTATGCGGGTGAGCCAACGACATGGCTCAAGATCAAGAACCCGAATGATTCGCAGGTCTTCCGTCGCCACGAGCGGTTCGAGAAGATGCGCGCGGGATAGGCGCGACCCGTTTCTCAACACAGGAACGGCCGTCCACGCTCGTTTTGCACGACGCCACACCCTGGCGCACAGGCTGGCCCTGGCGCGTCGCGGACGCCAAACTGGACCTCCGGTATCCCTGGCGCCTCCGGCTCGCCACAGAGCAGATTTCGCGTAGTACTCCGATATCCAAACGTACTCTTGCAAAAATCCCCTTATATACGCGAGAATTCTGGGAATTTCTCGCGTATATAAGGGGAGTTTTGCAAGTCGTGACTTGAAAATTGGTACTGCGTGTCGAGAGTACTATGGCGGAGGCCGGTGTGGAGGTGTGGCGACCGGCAGACTGGCTAAACCACACGCCGCGGCCAACCGACGCGAGGCGCCGAGTCATGATTGGCCGACACAGCGGGGAACCCACCTTGCGGTGTGGCTAAGAGTTCACGACCATAACGGAGTACCGCACGGAAATGTGGTCGCTTCCTGGTTGCGCGTGATACGGTCGCAATCTCCGCAACCGGACTTCAGGACCGCCGCGGTACGCGCAGACGCTCAGAATGCGGCAGCTAGCGGCTCGCTCTCCTTCTCGTACTTGCTTTCAGGTGCGCCACCGACCGCGTCGACCTGGTAGAAGCCAACATCGTGCTTTCTCAAGATCGAAAAGGCGGGATCGTCAAGGGTATAGTCCGGTGCATCGATTCCGAGCCACCCCTTCGCCCTTGCTTCGTAGGCCAGGAGCCAATGATCCGAATAAAGGTGCTTTCTTGAGATGTAACCGTCCCACAGTTCCGTTGTGAGCGCTGGAATCAGGTTCTCGGATCGGAGATGGAGAGCAGTAAGTGCGACCAGGTCATCATCAACACCAGCGACGGCTGTCGCCGCTGCCGTCTCGATAGGTAGCTTGAGTGTCTTGGAGAACCACAGAGCCCACATTACTTCGTTGCCCTGTTGGAGTGGAGCGTGATGAGTACATAGCTGCTCAATGGTAGCCCTAACGGCAGAAGTATTGATACCGCCGCCCGGGGCGTTCTTCTCAAAAATGCCGGGAAGTCTCCGCACAAGAGACGGTTCGGCAATAGCGGAACGCAGCAGGAGCGCTTGGCATAGCGCCCAATGCTTGGCTTCAATCGCGGCACTGCCAACGATGTTGGCCGCGTAGGTCAAGACATTGTCATGAGGGAACCGGCCCGCGAGTTCCGCAGCACGGTCGAAGAGCTCGATCAATCGCGTATCCTGTCTCGAGTCGGTGCGGTTCAGGTCGAAGGCACGCAGTTCCGCTTTCCAGGAAGGTTCCAATGGTTCGGGGAGGGGCACTATCTCAGTTTTGAAATCATTGACCTCCAGCTCCAGCGATGCGGCGACCTCATGAAGAGCGGCGAGCGCCTGTTCAGCGGAGTCATGGCTGTCGAAGTAAAGATAGTAGTCGTCAATGAAACGTGTGCCCTGCAGATCGCCAAGTTTTTCTTTCAGACGGCAGTCGGTAGCAGCTGCAACGACTTCGCCGATCAAGAACGACGTGTCCGGACCGATGGGAATCCCTCCCGTCTGTTTGTCCTGACTTTCGCGTATCCGTTCATCGAGTCGATTGCCATAGAGCGAGGAGTCCGCTCGAGCCTTTTCTTTGCCGTGAATCGCCCATGGGGATGGCGTGCGTGTATATCGATGGATAGTAGCGGCTGAAGTCTGCCTTCAAAACGTAGCGTTTGCCGACAGAGCGAATGGCCCTCTCAAGGGCCTGAGCAGATCTGGTGAACTTGGCCTCGATAGCGCGATCGAAGCCCAGAATAGGCCGACTCAGCGCGATGGGCGAAGCCGCGCAAAGAGCATCGAGCTCACGCCAGTGCCGAGCGACTTCGCGAGAAACAAGCACATGGTGGATCGGATTTGGTATCGAGAACACTCGACGAGACAACTTTCGCTTGGGCACCGAGTGCCGCACCGTCATCGCGCGAGGGTAGTTCGGTCTCCTGGGTTTTCTGGCTCGCAACGGTCGTAAATATGCGAGGATATCCCTGTATGCGAGGCCGAGATTCTGAACCGTAAACGGGGGCGTCAGGCTATTCGGGAAATAGCCTCTGCGAATCAGCTCCAGCGTGAACTCGCTCGCCCTCATTTGGATCTCTGCTGCCCGCGCCAGCGTCTTCTGGCGCAACTAACAGCCGATTATATCCCCCTCCAAGTGGGAGTTCCAGGCCGACAAAGATCAATCTTCGAATCGTGGCCGCCGCTTTCCTGAACACGCCTGCCGAGGGGGAGATGGAGAAACTGCCGCAGCGAGCCGACCTCCAGCCGGCGTGTCCGGCAGTTTAGTTCCGACAAACGTCAGAACCCTTGCGTCAGGCTCCGGTCCAGATTGTCGGCAACTCGGAGATGGTCGTCCCTACCGCGACGTTGAGCATTGCCGGACTGGTGGTCGTAGTACGCCGTAGAATGGGCCTCTGACTCGGTCGACGTCCGATAACGCGACGCAACGGCACCGTGCCCCAGATCCGGTCGACCCACCGCGCGATTGCTACTCCTTCTTCTCGCCGTTCCCGGTCTCCCCGCTCGGCAGCCCTTCGATCTGCTCTGGCAGTCTGCCGGGGACTGATCGCTTGTGTGCCTCGCCCGCGATCTGTCACCGGACCGAGGTGATGCCGGCGATGATCCGGCCTTGGTTGGCGAGGTTCCGGACGTGTTGCCGCGCTTCGGACTCGGTGAGATTTCCCATGTCGACCTCGGCGGCCTTGTGATGGCGTTTTCGCGAATGGCGGAGGCCGGCCTCAAAGCGATTGTTGTTGTAGCCGGACGCCACGCTATCGGTCAGGATGTGGAGGCCGTCCTTGCGGTAGGAGGCGGTCATCGGCGTGTGATCGTTGACGTACTCCAGGATCGTCAGTACCGCGGTGCGGAACCTGTCATGCGAACGTGCAAACCCGGTCAGTGCTTCGAGTTCATCCAAAGTGATCACCTGCCCCTTGTGCAGGGAATCGACGTCGATCGGGTACTTGCTGACGTGGTCCATTCGCAGATCACCCCCACTCGCCTTTGCAATCCGGGCACTGCCAGCGGTCAATCCGATCGTGACCGACGATGCCGACCTTCCGACTGAAGTGGGTGGCGCCGCCATAGTATTGCCGGTCCTGCTCCGGGATCGGCGGTCCCTGAAGGTCGGCGCCGCATAGCGGGCAATGCTCCGCTGCTTGCTTCATCGCGATATTTGCTCGCATGATTCTTTCTGCTCCTATTCCTGATCCCGATTTGACCGTTCCTCGAACTCGAACAACAGGACCTTCTCGCCGAGGCGGAGGCCGGACTCGACGAGCCGGACCTTCTGCTCGCGGTGGAATTTCATCAACTCCAGCGCGCCGACGACCGACGCATAGCGCTGGTTCAGCCCCAGCCGGGCGTGCACTTCTGCGGGCCGAACTTCGACGGTTGCCCGGCCAACCTCGCGTGCCGGTTCGAAACAGTTCTCGATCACGAACTGCCTAACCACGTCGCAGAGCCGGCTGCGAGACTCGCGAGGCACCATCGGCTTCGTCAGCTGTGGCACCGACGACCGTTCGAGCAGCGCACGCGCCAATGTGCGGTCACTCAAATCGAGCTTTTCAACCAGGGCGTCGAGTGCCTGGCGCAGGATCTCTTCCGGCGAACTGCGCAGGAGCACCGCGATCGCCTGCACCTGGTTTTCGAGTTGAACCCGAATCACACCGCGGCGGCTCATAATGTCCCCAGTCCCGAAGTGAAGTCCGGTAGCGCTGGCTCGCCGTCGAGCAACGAGAACAGGTGCAGGACGTACTCGTTGTCGCTCACATAAGCCTTCTGGGCGGGGAGCACCTGGTAAGCATAGCGGTCAGGACCGATGAAGTCGTTCTTGACGCGCTTCAGGTCCTCCCAGGAAGGCAGCAGCCAGCGTCCGCGAGGCGTGTGGCCCGAGACGCTGACGTGAGTCCAAATGCGCATGTCCGAGTAGCGCATAACCGAGAGCAGCACTTTGAGCCCGCCGCGGACGAATGCCGCGCCGCCGGGAAAACGATCCACCATGCGCCAGGAGGCCGGCACACGTGACAGAACACCGAGCAGGATTCCGTCCTCCACACGGTGTTTCGCGTACACAGCCTCCAGATCTTCTGTCCTGAGTGGTTTCTTCAACATCGGAAATACAACCTAACGGACTACTGGGGAAATGTTCTGCAAGTCGCTGTGGCTACGGTTTCAGGCGATGTTCTGGTCCCAACTGTAGGATTCGCTGGTCCCCGCATGGTGGCTTTTCGCCAAATCGCCTGTCGCCGGCCGAAATGGTCAGCTTCCTTGATCACCTCGCCGCGTTCGAACAGCGACAGCATGGCTTGGCCGATTGATGCCCGGACGCGCACCCGCTCCGGAGGATCTATATGCCGGCCGCCGGTCATAAGATCCATGACGTCGTTGATGGTGAACGTGGTCCCGAAAGTCTCAATGGCAGTACGCACCAATTCCCGCGTCACCTGGACGCGTTCCGTAATGAACTCCGGCGGTGCCGGTGGCGGCTCGACTTTAGGCGGTGCTGGCGGCTCAGGCGCCGGCAGGATGGCACGCAGTGCGTCTTCTGCGGTTGCGTCGTCGATATATGGCAAGAGCGCGCGCAACATTTGGACGCGACGCTCGACCTGCTGCGCCTCTGCCATCAGCTTTTCCTGGCGCAATTCCTCGGCGGCGACAGCGGCCTCGAGCCGGTTTTTCAACGATGGCGGTTTCGGTTCCTCGACAGCCGGTGCTGCTTGCGCCGGCTTAGGAGCCGGTGGTGCTGGCGTGTTCACTTCCATAATTGCTCCATTCTCATGTGCGGCCGCGCGGCGAATGCCGAGAGCGCGGCGCAGATCCGAAAGGGCGTTGATCGCCGATCGGTGATCGCTGGGCGACTTGGACAGCACGAACGTCTGGCCGTTGGGCAGCCTGTATACCGGGTGGTTGGTATCGCGGACCAGGACCGCGCCGTGCTCCTTCAACATCCGTTCGAGTTCGCGTTGTGGATCCATGTGCAACTCCTCAATCCTGCGGCGGAACGTATGGCTTGCCTTCGATCCGGAACCAGAGCCACCGGATCGTCTGGGACAACAGCACGGCACCATCCGGGTCCAAGTTCCTGCCCAGACACTCGGTCCGGAGTTCAGCCAGGTCGTCTCGCAGTTTAATCAGTCGGTCTTTGTCCATTTCTCTCCTCCTCTGCGCGCTTCCTGTTTCAACATCCCCTCGTGAAATGCCGCCAGTTGCCGGGCGCGCTCTGGGCAGACATCCAGGCGTTCGGCGACTTCGTGCCACTTCAGCCGGTCTTTGTGCCGAAGCGTCCATGCGAGCTTCTCACGCGCATACCAACCGCCATCGGTAGTCCACTGCCCGGTCGCCTCCAGGTGTGCTCGAAGGCGGCCGACGGCTTGGCCGACTGCGGTGGCGTATTCACTGTCGTCCGCGCCGTCATTGGCGGCGTCGGCGCGCAGCACCACGTCGGTCAGGTACATCAGTTGCAGGATCTGGCTGGGTCGCTTTGTCAACCCGGTCTGGCCCACTTTGATCGT